>JAPLHX010000160.1 GCA_026389415.1 Coprothermobacterota bacterium
TCTCCGCGGTACGTGCGAAGCGATGAGCTTTCATCCCGCCCCGCTCACGGTCAGCCACTCGCCCTGATGCGCGACCCCGGCCAGCGGGTCCACCTAAACATTTCGGGGTGTGGGGCCCAGGACGTGCAAAGCACAACCCACCGCTTGAAGACTTCTGCGGCAAAGGGCGAGATCCGGGCGACCCTGGCTGAGGGTGATGTACTTCCTGACCGGGACTTCCTTCTTGCCTGGCGAACGGCTAATAAAGACGATGAAACGTCACTCACCCTATTTACATACAAGGATGCCATCGCATCCCAATTATACTTTCTGGCTCTGATTGCCCCTCCCTTGCACTTGCCAAAACAAGGCATTCCGCGAGAAGTGATCTTGCTGGAAGACCATTCCGGATCCATGGAAGGAGCGAAATGGCAGGGCGCGGACTGGGCCACCAAGAAGTTCCTGGACGGTTTACCGGCGCACGATTCGTTTGGTCTGGGCCTGTTCCACAACACGACCACCTGGCTTGCCCAGAAAACGCAGCTAGCCACCACCCAGGCCAAGCAGCAAGCGGTTCGATTCCTGGAATTGCATAAGGATTCCGGCGGTACGGAGCTGGGAGTGGCACTGGAACAGGCTTTGGCTTTGCCGAAAGCCGTCGCTGCCCTGGCGCGTCATCTGCTGGTGATCACCGATGCCGAGGTCAGCGATGAGGCCAGGATTCTCCGCCTGGCGGACGACGAAGCGCAATCGACGGACCGCCGCCGGATCAGCGTATTGTGCATCGATGCCGCGCCTAATTCCTATCTCGCCATGGAATTGGCCGAGCGCGGTGGGGGAGTGGCTCGTTTCTTGACATCCGATCCGGCAGAAGAAGACATTTCCACCGCCTTGGACGAGGTGCTGCAGGATTGGAGCCAACCGGTGGAGGTCGGGTTAGCGCTCGAGGTCAGCGCCTCACAAGTCCAAACGGTCGGTCGCGCGGTGGATAGACGAAAAAGTTTCAGCCGCATCGATTTGGGCGATCTGCCCTCCGGACGAGTTATATGGGTCGTAGGTCGTCTGCCGGTACCGGAACAAATGCTGCAATTTCGCCTGACAGCAGGACGGAAGGCGCTGGCGGAATGCTCCCTGGACGATGCCCGCCCAGGCACTGTCGCCATCCAGGCGCTCTTCGGTGCACGCAAGCTATCGGCGCTGGAATTCTTGGCTCATGCCAACTGGGATCCGAAAGAACTGGCCGGTCAACTGGAGCGGCTGGATTATTCGGCCGGCGAGATCTTGCCGGTTGCGGGAAAAAAGAAGCTGTATGCTGAAAATACGAGACAAGACGCGCTGGCGGCTCTCCGCCGGTTATTAGTGAAGGAATCGTTGCGATTTGGGCTTCCATGTTCAGAAACCGCTTTTGTGGCTGTGCGACAGGAGAAGGGCAAGAAGGTGGCGGGTGAAGTGATCGTAGCCAATGCCTTGCCCCTCGGATGGTCGGCCGATTTCCTGGCAGCTCCCCACGGATTGTACGCCGCTGCACCGCCGATGACGGGACGAATGAAACGGGCGGTTTCGTATGCACCCACCGCCGGCGCCGGTCTGGTCGCGGAGGCTGCGATCAACGCTCCTGCCTTGCAGCAGGTAGCAGAGTTTTCGGGCAGGCCTTCCTGGCAGGATGGGCAAGCGTTGTTGTTGGAGGAGAGCAAGGCTTCCCAGCTTCTGCCGGCGGACTGCACGTTGCAACAACTGATCCTGCGTTGGCAAGGCTCCCAGCCCACGCAGATCGATCCTGAAATTACTCTATGGCTCTATGTTGGCGACTTGGCGGCCCCCCGAGCGAAAGTGAAGCTTCAAGACCTGCTGAACTGGGGTGGAGTGCGGCCGTTGAATCTGCGGCGAACAGCCAACGAAGTGGTCCGACTGGTGTTGGTGGATCCGT
>JAPLHX010000294.1 GCA_026389415.1 Coprothermobacterota bacterium
TCGGCGTGCAAGCGTCCGGTACGCAAGGCATAGACCCTTGACAGCGTTTGCATTCGCTCTCCGGCCAACAGCAGCTCTTGCGGCTGGAAATCCCAACCGGTGGCGGCGGCCATGAACGGCGCGAGACGGTCCAGACCGAAAGGGAGAAAATCGCAGACAATCAGCGAATTGCGCGCGTTGATCTCATCCTGGCCCTGCCGGATATAGCTTGGCAGAGTTTGGAGAGAGAGAGCGTTGTTCATCTCGTCGGTTGCACTCCAGAAGCGGGTGTGACTGGCAAAATCGGATGTGGCCAGCGCCAACCCCATTGAGTAGCAGCCGAGTGGGTTGACACCGGAAAGCTCCATCCCGCCAGTCTGAATGGCGAAACTGTCACTGTCTTGACCAATCTGCCTACTGGCCAATCGAGTTCCTTCCGCCAGCAGATCTCCCACTCCTTGACGATAAGCGATGGCCTCAATCAGCTTCTGCTGCGCTGCAGCGTCACCAAATCGGATCCACCGGTTGTCTTCCTTCGACAGCAGCCCCCGCTCGGCCGCTTCCATCGCGAAGGAAACCACCACCCCAGTGGAAATGGAATCCAATCCCAATTTGTCGCAGAGCCAGTTGGCGGTGGCGACATCCTTTGCGCTACCGATCTCGCAGCCTGAACCAAGGAATGCGGTAGTCTCGTATTCCGGTCCCTCCAATTCCCGGCCATCCCAATGGCCCAGCTTGGAACAGCGGATAATGGCGCAACCGTAGCAGCCCACGTCCTGCCAGCCTAGTTCCTGCCGGCAGGTTTCCGAGGTAATGCCCTCGTAGTGATCGAACTGTCCCTGCTTGAAGTTATGCGTGGGCAGAAAGTGGCCGATTTCCTGGCCGAAACGGATCCACATCATCGTACCCAGTTTGGTGCGCCGAGTCACGCCGGGATCGACCTTCATCTCTTCCACCATCGCTGCTGACAAGCGCCTAAATTCCGCTTCGTCGTCGTACTGAAGTCGTTCGCTTCCGGTGGCCACGACCGCCTTGAGGTTCTTGGAACCCATCACCGCGCCGGCTCCGCCCCTTCCGAATTGGCGGTAGAGCTCGGTGCCAATGCAGGCAAAACGGACCCGCTTCTCCCCGGCCGGACCGATGGAAGCCACCTTACTGCCTGGATGACGCTCGCGCAGGATTTTCTCCGTATCAAAGATGTCCTTGCCCCACAGGTCCTTCGCACCGCAGATCTGGGCTCCCTTGGGGCTCAGCAGCAGGTAGACCGGCTCCACAGAAGCGCCGTGAATAGAGACATAGTCCCATCCCGATCGCCGCAACGCCGGGCCAAAGTGACCGCCGGCGTGCGAGTCGAGAAAGTTTCCCGTCAGTGGAGAGCGGGTCACCACAGCAGAGCGGGCGGAGGTCTGGATGGTGGAGCCGGTTAAGGGGCCTGTGACGAAAATCAGCGGATTTGTGGGATCGAAAGGATCGGCTGAGTGGTCTTGCTCCACCAACAGCGACAGCCCCACGCCCTTGCCGCCAAGCCATTTTCGCAGTCGTTCCGGTTCCAGCATGCCGCCGCGTGATGTGGCCGTGTCAAGATTAACCTCCAGATAGCGGTCAAAGGCGCCCATCTCAGTCTCCCTTCCGGCAGGTCAGTGCTCGATGGATGTCCAGCAGATCCACCAGCATGGCGTAGCCAGTAGGTATTTTTCCCGCTCCCGGGCCTTTGATCGTGACTTCACCCAGGACATCGGTGGTGAAGGTGAGGGCGTTTCCTGCTCCGCTTACTCCCGCCAGCGGGTCTTCTTGGGGTACGCGCTGCGGTGACACGGAGACCTGCACCCGGCCGTCTTCCCGCCAGACCCGGCCGATCAGCTTGTAAACTTGCCCGGCTTTACGCGCAGCTTCGATGTCTTCTGCACTGATGCCGGTAATCCCTACACAGGTCAGCGTCTTGGGATCGGGGGTAATCTCGGCGCCAAAGACGGTATTGGCCAGAATGCACACTTTGGCTAGGGCATCCCACCCCAGCACGTCCGCGTCCGGTACTGCCTCGGCGTAGCCCAGATCTTGGGCAGTTTTGAGAGCCTCACCGTAAGAACCCCCTTCGCTCATCTGGGTCAAGATAAAATTGGTTGTACCGTTCAAGATCCCTCGGATCTCCGAGATCTGGCAGCCGGCCAGGCAGTACCGGGCCAGGTTCAACAGGGGCGTTCCGCTCATTACGGTGCCTTCAAAGCGTAATTCGAGGCCACGATCCTTGGCTTCGGCCAACAATTTGTGCGCGTGGAGAGCCAACGGGCCTTTATTGGTGGTAACGACGTGCATCCCCTGTGCCAATGCCCGCCGAATATGGGTGGTCGCAGGTTCTGCGGTTTTGATGTCCGTCCAAGAGGCTTCAAACACAATGTCGGCGCCACAACGCTCAATCGTGGCCACAGCATCGAGGCCGTGTTCCTTCCCGGGAAATAGATTCAGGCTCTTCCCGTCCCTGGCCCAGGCCAGCAGCTCAGCGATCTCGATCCCCTCCGGGTCAACCACACTGCCCTTTTGCGAATCAGCAATGGCTACCAGGCGAATCTCCAGGCCGTGTTCTTTCCGCAAAACCTCCGCCTTGGACTCCAGCAGCCCAGCGAATCCTTGACCCACGACCCCAAATCCGATTATCGCGATTTTGTACACTCTGTTCCTCCTGTAGGGTGGCTTCTGATACTCCATTCTAAAGGCTACCCCGTTTCCGTTACAATAGAGGATACATCACGGAGACGAAAGGAAAACGATGGACACCAAGGATCTGCAAGAACGACTGACGATTCCGGAGGATCGCTTGCGCGCGATTAACGACGTTCTATTCGATCCAAATACGCAAGTCATACACGATTTCTTGAAAGTGGTAGCCAAGTACGGTACCCCGGAAGAGATCAACACCAAGGCGGAGCAAGCGCGCAAGCTGGAGAATCTGATCAGCCGGCTGCAGGAACAAGGCTCCCCTTATCTGGCAGATCTGGAGTGGTTGATCGCAGCCCGCGATCGCGGAGACTTCATCACGATCGCCGATTACCGCCGGGGATTGCTGGGTGATAAAGCAGCCAGCATGGCCTTCAAGGACGCTTTAGCCGTCACCCTGGAGATCTCTGCCGCCCAATACTTTCCCTGGATCATTGTGGAAGCCAAACAAGCCATTGCCAAGCGTGAAGTGATGCCGGGACGCTTTATTCGTGTACGCAAGATGAAGGAATCGGAAGCGGACCAAGGCGACATGCTGGCCTTTGCCGCCGCCATGCAAGTGATGGGGGCCAGCTATGTAGAAACGCTGGACACCAAAGGCACCGATGGTTCCAACATCCACTTGGGCGGTCCAGCCACGATTACCGGGTATTTTGGCGGGGTGGGCCAACCCAATGAGCATGCTCTGATGTGGGTAGACGAGTTCCTCTATTACTTCACCACCTACGGAACCAAGTCGGTATTGAACATCAATTCGGGTACGGTACTGCTGGGTTATTTGCTTTACAAGCTAGGGATTGACATCGAATTTAAAATCTCCGTCTTCATGGGAAATGACAATCCGTATGCCACGCTCTGGACGATGATCGGGGCCAAGCTCTTTTCCCGCAACGATGGCTCCAGTCCACTGATTGGGTTCAATCTGTCCAACTCTGTGAACAACCAGACCTTGGAAATCACAGCGCAATTCCGTAAGGCGTTGGGATTTGAAGATGTGGTCCGCTTCGAGCATCACATCACCGAGGCTTACAAGAGTATTGTGATCCAGCCCTACAATCGGCGGGACGAGCTGGTGACCCTAGCCGACCACGTAGCCAACATCTCGGCAAAACACGAGGGGGGTGAAGTTGAGATCGAGAAAGGGCGAGACCATCCCTCTGACCTTTTGGATTACTTCCGCGCCAAGGATGAAGTGTGCGCCTGCAATGAGATGGAGGACCTGCTGTTAAATTACCTGGACAAGCACGACTCCATCAACCGTACCGCTCGTGCTCTGACAGAGCATGGCCTGAGTTTCGTAGCCGCTCCCAACTTACATCATCACAGTTGAGTCTGCTGTTTGCCAGTAGACATGCTGCCACAGGCTGTTTAGTTGAAAACGATAGTTCCCATAAACGGTGATCTGGTGGAAACCGGATTCGGTTAACAAGCGAAGATAGTCATCCTGTAGAAGCATCTGCGGGGTATCTTCCGCCCACAGACGGCAAAATCGCTTCGCTCCGGACTGTGCCACAGATCCAAAATGTGGTAACGGGCGCCGCGTCCGTGGTAATCAATGGCAAACAAGCGGGAAAACTCCGGCTGGTTCACCGCGGGGATGAAGCGCGGTTTGGCGCGCCATAACAGCCTGCGGCAGCATGTCCTGAAGTACCTTGCGAAAGGACCAGGATGCCGTTCTCTTTCAGCACGGTCCGGATGCCGGCAAAGGCACGCGCCACTTCCTCATCGTCCGGCATGTGCGGGATCGAGCTGGATAGGCAGGTCACCGCGTCAAACGGTTGGGGAAAATCCTTCCGCAATTTGCGATAGTCAGCCAGGGTCGGGGGGATTTTCAATCCCAGCCCAGCCAAGTCCTTTCGCGCTTGTGCCGGCATCGATGGAGACAAGTCCGTTCCCAACCCTGGCAGCCAGTGCCCGGAAGAGGATCAGGTCTCTTCCTGTGCCGCAAGCGCAATCGAGTACCGACTGAACCTGATGCTGGGCAAACAGTTGGCGAAAGAAAGCCAAGCGCACGGGAGCCGGTTCCCCGATCAGACCGCAAAATCGGTCATACCGTTCGGTAAAGTCGGCATAGATATCCTCTGGACTCTCGCTCATGTTTCCATCCCAGCCATCCCTTGTCCTAGCAAAACCTACCGATAGATCCATTGCGCTTGGGCAATGACTTCGCAATGGTGTTTCTGCCGAATGAAACGCTTATTCGCTCGGCTCAATGCCAAGCGTGAGTCGCTCTTCCTCGATTCGGCAGAATTTGCGAAAGTCGCAGCTGCGGCAACGAGGACCCTTTTTGGGTTCGAAGCGGCCCCGACCTATCCCTTCTGCCACCCGGACGAGCGCCTCCAGCGCTTCGGCCAGCTTATCGTCGCCGGCCGGCAAATGGCTCTGCTCTTGCTCCCGTAGAAAGTAGTAATAGAGACCATCCGGTGGGTGACCGAACCGTTCTTCCAAAGCCAGATGGTAAAGCGGAAGCTGCAGCGAGTCAAGGTAATCTTCCTGGCGAGAGGTCTTGTAGTCCAGCAGGGTATACGCTTCCCGATTTCCGTCCACCCGGTCGATGATGCCCGAGAAGTTCACTCCCTCTAGTTCCACCTGGAAACGCAACTCGGTAGACATCGCCGTCCGGAACTGGAGTATATTCTTGAAATAGTACTCGCGCAGGATCACCAATCCTTCTTCGAAATAGCGAGATTGTTCCTCTTTAGAACGATAACCGTAGGGCAACCAGCGCTGCAGATAGAACTGAAAGAGTTCCTCCAGGCTAGGGCGTGGTTTCCTTAGGGAGTATAAACCCTCCAAAGCAAGGTGCAGACTGGACCCAAAGCTCATTCGGGCGTTCAATGGGGGTCGAAATCCAAACACATACTCCAGGTAAAAGCGGTAGGGACAGGCACTGTACGAGGAAAGACGGGAATACGAGAGGTGGATCAACGCTCGGAGAGTCTCAGGAACAGTGCGTGGACCTGGTACGCAGTACGTTCCCAGGAGCCGGAGTTGTCGATGATGCGTGTAGCCCCTTTCAACTTTTCTTCCCAGGGGAGTTGGGCAGCCAGACGGCGTTGCACTTCCTTTTCTTCCAGGTGATCCCGATCGTGCAGCCGGACAATCTGTTGGGCAGGCGGCGCGTAGACGAGCCAGACCTCGTCCATCCGTTTTTGCCAGCCCACTTCAAACAACAAGGGGATCTCCAAGAAGATAAAGGGCTCCCCCTTTCGCTCCAGCTCCTTCGTCCGGCGGGACAGAATCCGCTTCACTTGGGGGTGGACGATCGCTTCCAATACTTTTCGCTCGGCAGGGTGACGGAATACAATCCTGCCCAACACGATCCGATCGATTCTTCCTTCCCGAAATACGCGCTTGCCAAAATGAAGCAGGATCTTGTCCTGCACGCGTTTTCCGCGTTCCATCACGCGGTGCGCTACCAGGTCGGAGTCGATCACCACAGCACCCCAGGAGGCCAACAAAGAGGCTACCTTGCTTTTTCCGGAGGCAATACCCCCCGTCAACCCAATCACTTTCATCGTTGGCAACGAGGACAGAAGTACGTCCCCCTTCCTGCTACCCGAATTTTCTCAATCGGTCCGCCACAGCGCGGGCAATGACCGCTATCCGTGCCATGCACCAAGGGTTGGTAGTCGCCCTTTTCGCCCGTGGCGCTGCGATAGTGGCAGAACGTCCGCCCTTGGGCGCTGATGGAAGCCTTCAGCACGCGTCGGATCCCGGCATGCAGCCGAACGACTTCGTTCCGACCAAGACTGTTGGCCGGTTTCGTCGGTAGTATCAAAGCCAAGAAAAGGGCTTCGTCGGCATAAATGTTTCCGATGCCGGCGATCTTGGTTTGGTCCAGCAAGATGTCTTTCACTTTGCGCGTCGATTTGGCTAGGACCTGTGCCAATTCCTTCACAGTAAACGCAGAGTCCAGCGGTTCCAGGCCCAGTTTTCCCAGGCCAGGAAACCTGGCCAGTTCCGGCGGAAGCAGGAGATGCCACTCGCCGAATTTGCGTTGGTCCGTAAAATGCAATTCCTGGCGTTTGCCCAAATTCAATACGATGTGAGTGTGCTTTGGGCGCGGTGTCTTGGACGTGCAAACGATGAGGGAACCGGTCATGCGCAAGTGCACCACCAACGTTTGACCGGAAGCAAGATGAAGCAAGAGGAATTTGCCACGGCGCTCGATCGATTGGAAACGGTCTCCGACCATGCGCAGGTGAAAGTCACCCGGCGGGATGTTCTTTAGGACACCCGACCAAAACACCTCCACGCCGGTGATCTCCTTGCCCACCAAGGATTGTTGCAAGCCAAGCCGTATCGTCTCTACTTCGGGTAGTTCGGGCATGTTAAACCTTTTCCATATGGTACCAATTCCAACCAATTTTGAGCTCGGTCTTTAAAGGCACGGCCAGGGGGTAGACATTTTCCATGCAATATCGCACCAAGGGTATCACCGTATCTCGTTCGTTTTCCAAGCAGTCCAACACCAGCTCGTCGTGCACGGTGAGGACAATCCGACTTTTCAGTTGCTTTTCCTTTAGCGCACGGTGCAGTTTGAGCATGGCCAATTTGAGGATATCGGCTGCCGAGCCCTGGATCGGTGCGTTCAGCGCTGCACGTTCCGCCATCTGAGCCAGTCGGCGGTTGGATGAGTTCAAGTCGGGGATGAATCGTTTGCGGCCGAGGATGGTGCTCACGAAACCGTACTTTCGCCCCTGCTTGAGGATTTCCTCCAGCGTTTGTCGCGCTTGAGCGTGTTGTGCGAAATAGCGGTCGATGTAGGCTGCGGCTTCCTCCACCGGCGCCCCGGTGGCCTGGGCAAGACCGTAGGGACTCATGCCGTAAATGATGCCGAAGTTGATCGCTTTGGCCGTGCGTCGCATGTCGGACGTAACTTGCTCCGGCGATACATTGAACACATGACAGGCCGTGTCGGTGTGCACATCGCCATCGCTTGCGAAGACCTCAAGCAGATCTGGATCCCGGGAGAGATGGGCAAGCACTCGCAGCTCAATTTGGGAGTAATCGGCCGAGAGCAGGAAAGAACCCGACGAAGCGAGAAAGGCGCGACGGCTCTGTTGGCCGAATGCGGAGCGGATCGGGATCTTCTGCAGATTGGGGTTCACTGATGACAGGCGGCCGGTGGTGGTGGCGAAGGTCGTATCGGAGGTGGTAAAGGAACACGGGCTGACGATACGCGGCTATACCGACTTCGAGCGGATGCTCGCCGGCGAAGAGCTCGACGCGGTGGCGGTGCAGGTGGATCCCGATAAGCAGGTGCCGCTGGCGTGCCGGGCGATGGAGGCGGGATGCCATGTGATGATGGAAGTGCCGGTGGC
>JAPLHX010000248.1 GCA_026389415.1 Coprothermobacterota bacterium
TCCCCGCTGTTTTGGCCAACGATCACATTTCCCTGACAGTGAACAAGCAAGAGGTATTTGCAATCGTTGGCGAGAACGGCGCCGGCAAAACGACCTTAATGAACATCATCTACGGGTTGTACCAACCCGATTCCGGGCAAATCCTTGTTCGGGGGAAAGAAGAGAGGATCAGCGGCCCCGCTCATGCCATCGCTCTTGGCATCGGAATGGTGCATCAACACTTCATGCTCGTTCCCGTCTTCACGGTGGCAGAAAATGTCGTGTTAGGTATGGAGCCAACCAAAGCGGGGGGTATCTTAGACCTGGATCGCGCCAAAAAGGAAGTGGCTGATTTTTCCAAGAAGTACGGTCTTCAGATCGATCCTGATGCCCGGGTGCAGCACATTTCCGTTGGTATGCAGCAACGAGTGGAGATCATCAAAGCGCTTTTTCGCGGCGCGGAGATCCTGATCCTGGACGAACCGACGGCCGTTCTGACGCCACTGGAAACCGAGGAATTGTTTGAGACGATTCGGGCGTTAATCAGTCAAGGCAAAACGGTGATTTTCATCTCTCACAAACTGAAGGAAGTCTTGGCTATTGCCGACCGAATTGCGGTGTTGCGGGGGGGTAAAGTCTCCGGACTGGTAGCTGCCAAGGATGCGAACGAGGCGCTACTGGCTCGAATGATGGTGGGGCGCGACGTGGTCTTCGAATATAAGAAAACCCCGGCAAAGATCGGTGAAATTGCCTTGGAAGCGAAGAACCTGGTTGCTAAAAACGATCGCGGCCTGGAAGCGGTAAAAAACATTTCCTTTCAATTGCGTCAAGGGGAGATCATCGGAATCGCCGGTGTGGAAGGGAATGGCCAGACCGAGCTGGTGGAAGTGCTGACCGGAATGCGCAGTCAAGAAAAAGGCGAAATCTACCTGGCGGGACAATCTTTTACCAAATCAGCCGTGAACGCGTTACGACATGCGGGGATGGCCCACATTCCACAAGATCGACAACGCACCGGACTCGTATTACCGTTCAATGTGGCAGAAAACTTGGTTCTAGGGATGCAGCGACAATCCCCCTTCGCCAAGGGCCGCGCCCAGAATCGAGCGGAGATTGACATTTTTGCGATACAGAAAATCCAGGAATTTGACATCCGCCCGCAAGCCACTTGGGTGCAGGCGAAAAGCCTTTCTGGCGGCAACCAGCAAAAAGTGATCGTTGCGCGGGAAATCGCTACACAGCCAAAGGTGATGATTGCTTCCCAACCCACCCGTGGGCTTGACGTCGGAGCTACGGAATTCGTTCACAATCAATTGCTCGCAGAGCGGGACTCTGGAAAAGCGATTCTGCTTTTCTCTTTGGAGTTGGATGAAATCATGTCGCTATCCGACCGCATTATGGTGATGTACGGAGGCGAGATCGTGGCAGAATTCCAGGGCGGTCAAGTCACCCGGGAAGAGATCGGACTCTATATGCTTGGCTTGAAGAAAGACCAAGCCATACCAGGGGAGCCTCGTCCACATGCTCAAGCGTAAATTCACTTACGAAAACCTCGTCGACTTGCTGGTGCCAATCGTTTGCATCTTGCTCGGTTTTATCGTTGGTATGATCTTGATCGCTGTTGCCGGTAAGAACCCCTTTGGTGCTTATTTTGCACTCTTCCAGGGTGCTTTTGGCAGCTTGAGCAACATCTCCGAGGCCGTGCTGAAAACCGCTGTCCTGATCTTTACCGGTCTCTCGGTGGGCTTGGCCTACCGGGTCGGATTGTTCAATATCGGTGCGGAAGGCCAATTCATTATTGGGGGGATTTCCGCTGCCTTCATCGGGCATTGGGTTCGTTTGCCGGCTTTTTTGCACATCCCGTTGATCTTTCTCTTCGCAATGATCACATCCGGTATCTGGGCTCTAATTGCCGGCTGGCTGAAAGTCAGCCGGGGCGTACACGAAGTCATCTCCACCATCATGCTGAACTGGGTCGCGTATTACCTGGTCGAGAACTGGTTGGTTGTGGGACCGATGGCAGTGCAGGCACCAAGCGGGAGCACAATTTCTGAAGCGGGTACCCCGATGATTTACCCGACCGCCAAACTTTGGCGATTCGTCAGCGATGTGCCGGATTTAATCGGCAAGATCTTTGCGTTGATTGCCATCGCATTGGTCGTTTTCTTCATCGCCTACTATGCTCTCAAGCGGGGTACGAAGATCAGGGGGAAAGCCCTTTGGTTTTTTTCGGTGATCACGACGGCCGTTATTTCTGCTGGTTCCGCTGTATTTGTCTTCCAATGGCAAAGCGGGATCCCCGGCGTGAGAATGAACATCGGAATCTTCTTCGCGCTGGCTGCGGTCGTTATCGTTTACTTCTTGCTTTTCCGCACCGTTTTGGGATACGAAATCCGTGCGATCGGTTTCAACAACCAAGCCGCCAAATATGCCGGGATCAACGTGAAACGCAACATTCTTCTGACTATGTTCCTGGCGGGCGCTTTGTCCGGACTCGGCGGGGTATTGATGGTCTGTGGTACGGAATTTCGCTTTCCCGGAGTATTCCCAGGCGGATACGGGTTCGACGGAATCGCCATGGCACTGATCGGGCAAAACAGCCCGTTTGGGATTCTATTGGCCTCTGTTCTCTTTGGCATCATCCGCGGTGGTTCCACTGCAATGCAGCTTCCACCTTACAAAATCCATAAAACCTTTGCCGATATCATCCAGGGATCGGTGGTCCTATTCATCTCCGCCTATTACATCATCCGATATGTCCTGATGCTTCCTCGCAAGCGGGGGGAGATGTAGCATGGTTGAGCAGATCATCACGCTCGCACTTGCTTCCATGCTTCAGTTCGGCACCCCGATCCTGATCGCGGCGCTTGGTGGCGTAATCACCGAAACCTCCGGCGTGGTAAACCTGGCGCTGGAAGGACTGATGAGGATGGGTGGCTTTTTTGCCGTCGTAGGCGCTTACTTTTCCGGCGATCCCTGGATCGGCCTTTTGGTCGGCATCGTTATGGGGGCAATCATGGGCCTCTTGCAATCCTATATTTGTGTTACATGGCGAGGAGATCAGATCATTTACGGCGTTGCCATCAACATCTTTGCGCTTGGCGGGATGACCTACCTGCTAGAGCGAATTTTTAATACCACCGGCCATTCCCCCTCAGTACAGTCCTTCTCGTCCGGCATCGCTCTTTCTCTCGATACGGCGCGTTGGTTCCTGTTCACCCTGCTATTGTTGGCGATTGGCGGAGTAATTTATTGGCTTTTCCGCAGGATGAGGGCGTTAAAGGATAAAAAGCCATGGGTTTGGCTTTTGGTGGCCGGCATCGTGGGTATCCCCTCGGCATTTTTCCTGTCCTCCATCCAAACCTTAATCAATATTCTCTGGGGGGCTTTCAACAAACAGACGATTTTCGTCTACTTCGCTTTGGTTTTACCTTTCCTGATGCATTTTCTGCTTTATAAGACCAAATGGGGTCTCCGGATCCGCTCTGTAGGCGAAAACCCAAAAGCAGCGGATACAGTGGGCATCAATATCTACCTCATTCGCTATTTGTGCGTGATCGCTGCTTGCATCCTAGGAGCAATTGCCGGTGCAGCCATGTCGATTGGGCAACTGGATATCTTTGACAATCATATGCCTGCCGGCAAAGGCTTTATCGCTTTGGCGGCTATGATCTTTGGTAGGTGGAAACCCATTCCGACTCTGTTGGCCGTGCTCTTCTTCACTCTGGCCGGTGTGGCTGGGGATGTGATTCAAATGCTCAGCGCGACTTTTCCCGGACTACAGGCCATTCCTCGTGGCTGGTTGGGCTCTTTCCCCTACATTCTGACGCTGCTGGCTCTGGCCGGATTTGCAGGAAAGGCAGTGGCGCCGGCTGCGGACGGCATCCCATACGAGAAAGGTGAAAAGTAGGAATTCGAAAAAGCTATTGGGTGGCAAATACGACTTGCGCCGTGCTTTGATCTAAACTGAAAGATTGCAAATATCAGAATAACCCGAGAGTGGGAATCCGTCGTCAAACGGAAGAGCAAAGGAATGCCTGTGCAATTTCCAGCCATTCCACAATCGGCAAGTTTTGTGGGCAACGTTGTTCGCACTGGTGACATTTCATACAACTGGCAACTTGCTTTTCCGGTGGGATAAAAGCGGCATAGGCGAAACGGGAGCGTTCGGGTTTGTTGTACATGATCCCTTCGTTATACAACCGCAGGATTTCGGGAATCACCACACCCTGTGGACAGGGCTGACAATAATCGCAGCTACTACAGGGAATCGGGCAGAGGTCAAGATACCGTAATCGGATCTGCTCGACCAAAACCAATTCCTCATTTGTCAGCTGACCCGCGCAGGAACGTCCGGCACTGACCAGATTCTCTTCCACCTGCTCCATCGTGTTCATTCCGGATAACGCGAGGGCGATTTCCGGTTGATTCCAGACCCATTGCAGCGCCCACTCTGCCGGCTTCCATGGGCGGGAAGCCTTCCGCCAGAGTTCCTGGATCGGCGGAGGGGGTAGGGCCAGAAGTCCACCGCGAAGCGGTTCCATTGATACTACGGCCAATCCTTTAGCCGCGGCGAGAAAAAGACCGCGTTCTCCAGCTTGGTAATCACGATCCATGAAGTTGTACTGGATTTGGCAAAATGTCCAGCGATCGTAAGCTTCGATAATCTCTTCGAAAACGTCGAATTGATCGTGAAACGAGAATCCGAGATAGCGGAACCGGCCGCTGGCCATTGCCTTTTCTGCCCACTCCAATACGCCCAGCTCATAAATCTTACGCCATGTCCCCGCAGATAGAGAATGCAGCAAATAGAAATCGATCCGATCCGTCTGCAAACGTTGCAGTTGCTCGGACAGG
>JAPLHX010000161.1 GCA_026389415.1 Coprothermobacterota bacterium
GGGCGGGCACAACGCGCTATTCGCAGCTGCCATGGACGAGCGCGTGCATGCCTGCGTCAGCAATTGCGGCATGTCCGTGTTCAGCGAGGAGGAAGAGCGGATGGAGTGGGCCCTGGAGGACGGTTATATCTTCCTTCCTTCCCTCAGGTCCTATTTCCTAAACGATCGTCCCCCGCCCTTCGATTTGCACGAAGTGGCAGCACTGATCGCTCCGCGTCCCTGGCTCAACATCTCGGCTTACGTGGACGAAGCCTATGGCCGCCAGGAGTTTCTGGCCCAAACCGGTGTGCTCCTCCACCAAATCTATGAACTATACCAGCGCACGAGCGCCTTCGCTTGGCAGATGCACGGAGGCAACCACTCCTTTCCACCTTACGTCCGCGCCGGAGCTTACGCCTGGCTGGACCGGTGGTTGAAGGGGTAGGCCGATGGAACCGGAAATCGCAAGCCTGGTATCGCCCACCCATCTGGCGGAGATCGCCCGTCTTTGGCAGGGTGTTTCCCCCGCGGCACCGCTGGATGACGTGACGAACCTAGTCTACCGGTTCCAATGCCAGGACAAGCCGCGGATCCTGCGTTTGTCGCACAGCAGCCATCGGACCGAGACCCAAATCCTGGCCGAGTTGCACTGGATCGACTACTTGGTCCGCGGCGGGGTAGGTGCGGCTCAAGCGGTACTCTCGCAAAATGACCGATGGGCGGAAGTGATCGAAGTCCCCGGTTCCTATTTCATCGCCACCGTGTTTGAACGGGCCGCGGGAAACCCTTTGGACCGTTCCCACCCGGACTTCCATGCACCGACGTTCTACCGCAATTGGGGTCGAACCATCGGTCGCATGCATGCCCTGACAAAGCGCTACGATCCGGGCCCGCATCGTGGAAACCGTCCTACCTGGGATGAAAACAACCCCGATCTCTTCCGTGCACGGCAGATCGTCCCACCCCAGGAGGAGAAGGTGATTCTGGAGGCCGAGCGGATTCTGTCTTGGTTGAAGAGCTTGTCGCGGGATGCGAACAGCTTCGGTTTGGTGCACGATGACTTAAACGCTACCAACTTCTTTGTGGACCACAATCACGTTACCGTCTTCGATTTCGACGACTGCTGTTACGACTGGTTCGCGACCGACCTGGCTGCTGCCATTCCCTATTTCTCCCCCTTCTACGCCGGGGAAGAAAGCCCGAGTCGCATCCGGGAATTCCTACTTCCCCTCTTTTCGGGTTACCGGGAGGAGAACGAACTGGCGGAGAATTGGCTGGAACAGTTACCTGCCTTCTTCCGCATGCACAACCTGAGCGGGCTTTTATTCAGCTACACCATTGACCGGCAAAATCGGGAAGAGTACGCCGACTATTTTGACTTGCTGTGGAAAGGACATGCTGCCGCAGGCTGTTCAGACATGCTGCCGCAGGCTGTTCTCTTCGACTTCGACTTCGCGGAAGTCTACCGGCAAGCAAGCCCGGGTTTGTAGGCCATTTTTATCAATCGTTAGCCGAGCCGCTCAAGGTTCGACGAATCCGCGGCTTACGCTGGTGGAAATCCCCCAACGGGAACAGGAGGAACGGGATCTGCCTGCAGCTTCAGGAATGCCTGAACCGCATCGCGGACAGTTGGAAAGCTGTTTAGATCGAGGGATCTACACACGGAAGAGCCGCGCTGCAGTACTTGACGCATCCGGATATGAACCCTGGCAAGGACGATCGAGATCCCCTTCTTTTCCATGCGCGCTTGCAGCTGGCACAGCTCGTCCATGGCGGTGGTGTCGATATCTACCACCGCCTCACAGTCGACGATCACTTCTCGTGGTGGCGCCTTGGCATTCTGGACTAGTGCGCTGATGCCGGCAGTGAACCGGTCAGCGTTGGCGAAAAAGAGCGGTCCGTCGAAGCGGTAGATAATGAGACCAGGGACGGGCATGTAGTCGGCGTGTTCGCTCAATTCACCATAGCGGGTACCGCTCGGGTCTTGGCCCAGCAGCGCGACATGGGGCAGACTGGCTCGGGTGATGAACGCGACCAGGGAGAGGACGATGCCGATCAGAATTCCTTGCAGGATTCCCAACAGCACCACCCCCAACATAGCTACCAACGCGAAGGCAAAGTCACCCTTTCGAACCCGCCAGTAACTTGCCAGGGATTGGAACTCTATCAACCCCCACACAGCGTAGATCACCACGGTAGCCAGAACGGCTTCCGGCAAGCTGGTAAAGAATCCCGCCAGGAAAAGGATGGTCAGAAGGGTAAGCCCCGAGCAAACAAACAGAACGATCGGCGTTTTCCCGCCGGCCATGTCCCCGGCTGCCGTCTTGGACAGGCTTCCACTCACTACGAATCCCTGAAAGAGAGCCGATCCCAGGTTTGCCATGCCGTAGCCGATCATCTCCTGGTTGGGATCGATCGGCTCGTTGTATTTTTCGGCATAAACTTTCGCCGAGGCCAGCGATTCGGCGAAACCGACTACCAAGGCAGCCAACGCTCCGGGAAGCAAATTGAGGAAGTCCTGGATTTCCAATCCTTCAAGCGACCACTTCGGCAGTCCGGTAGGAATCTCACCAACTACAGCCACGCCGTGGTTCGCCAGGTTGAATGCTAGAGAGAAAGTGATGGCCAGTACCAGTGCCAATAAAGCGGCGGGAATTCGCGGAAGATACCTACGCAGAAGGAGAAGCAGGAGCAGCGAAACCGAACCCACTAGTAGAGTTGGCCAGGACCAGTTGCCTGTTTGCTGAAAAATGCTCGCGACCTGCATGATCACGTTGGATCCATCTGTGTGCACGCCGAAGAGCTTGCCCGACTGGCCCACCGCAATGTAGAAAGCAAGACCTATCACGAACCCCTTTAGTACTGGTTTGGCGAAAAACCGGGCCAGGAAACCCAGTTTGAGCCATCCACTGAAAAGGAACACGACCCCCACGAGCAAAGCGAAAGCGATGGTGAGGGCGAGATATCGACTCTGATTACCGAGAGCCAGGGGCAGCACCGTCACGGCAGAAATCGCCGCAACGGTTGAACTGGGGCCCACGAACAAGTGTCGTGAGGAAGCGAAAGCGGCGTAGGCGATCAGGGCAAGAGGAACCGCGTAAAGGCCATACTCGGGAGGTACGCCGGCGATACCGGCGTAAGCGATTGCTTCAGGCACCAGCAATGCCCAAACCGTGATGCCGGCCAAGAGATCGCCGGGCAGGTACTGAAATCGATAGTCAGGCAGCCAGGCGATGATAGGCAAAACGCGCCGGACACCTTCTCTCCACCGCATCAGTCAGCCCACAGTATAAATCGTTCGCAGCGATTGGTCATTTTAAGCAGACTGCGTTCTAACCCCGCACCCCGTTCTAGCTACTTGTCCCCTTAATTTGGATCCTTTTCGGATATTTGTCGAACGTTTTCAGATGATGGGCCTTGATTGCGGCGAGAAGCGGCATGTAAACCAGTTTGCGAATTGCGAAACTGTGCTCCTCCTTGGGATCCAGGAAGAGGTTGAATACCTTGCCGTAGGTATAGTGAACGGTGTGGCCGGAAAACCCGCCAGGAGTGACTGTATCACGGTAGTCCATCTCCGTGGCGCAATCGTAAACCTTCCATGGACCTACCCGCAGGGCGGACTGCTCGTCCAGCAGCCAGGCATATACGGCAGCCCGGTTGGACATCCAGGAAGGATCTTTCGCCCAGTAGATTCCGGCAGGTGATGGACCGGCCAGCAGGAAGCTGCGCTGATCCACGCCGTCGATGAAGCGGTCCTGCGGCAGATTCTCCACGCCCGCCATTGCGCAAACCGTCGGCAGCATGTCGCAGAAGTCGAAGAGTCCGTCGGAGACTTGTCCCGGCTCGATCATTCCCTTCCAGTAGAAGATACCCGGAACGCGGATGCCACCCTCCCAGGTGGTACCTTTCGAGCCCCGAAACGGCGTGTATGAACTATCCGGCCAGCTCTCCATCTCCGGACCATTGTCGGAGGTGACCAGGATCAGGGTGTTTTCCAACTGTCCGGTCTCTTCCAGGGCGCGGAACAAGCGACCGAAAATGTCGTCCATTTCTACCAATACGTCCGTGAAGGGGTAGCTGGCTCGGGACCGACCCTTGAACTTGTCGGGAGGATAGTTGTCGAAATGACAACCGCGGGTGCCGTGATAGAGGAACCACGGTTTGTCGCTGGTGGCCATCGAACGGATGAAGCTCTCGGAGTATGCGGCCCACTTCTCGTCCAGATCCTTCACGGTTTCCAGCGTGATCTCCTCCTGCTCGATCTCTGGCACATCGTATTGGCCGGTCTTGGCCAGAATGTTGTGCTTGTTGAATTTCGCGTTCATCACCGCTTGAAACATGAAGGGATCGTTGACGATCTCGGGATAGAAATAGTTGTCGCGCCACTCCGTATACATATCGGAGACGCCGTAGAATCCGTAGAACTCATCGAATCCCTTGTTTTGTGGCACGGACGACTTGTTCTCGCCGCAATGCCACTTGCCGACCGCCCTGGTGGCATAGCCGACCTCTTTCAGCAATTCCGCCAAAGACACTTCCTGGTCCAGGCCTCCTGGTTGTCCATACATTGGTGGAGTCAGGATGCCGTGCCGGATGGGAAGACGGCCAGTCATCAGGGTCGCCCGGGATGGGGAACAACTTGGCTGGGAGTAACACGAAGTGAGCCGAAGACCTTCCGCCGCCAGGCGGTCGAAATGCGGAGTGGGTGCACCGCGAACGTGCCCGCCACCATAGCAGCCCATATCTCCCCAACCGACATCGTCCATAATGAAAACGAAAAAGTTGGGTTTCTTGCCGATTTTCTGTTCAAGCTGCGCCAGCTTCTCCTCGGCCGCTTTCTGCCATGCCGGGTGAAGCAAGCGTGGCTCCCGATTCTCAGCGTAGTAATCAATCACTCCGCCAAGGATCCGCTCACCGCCATCCGGCGGGATGATGCCGCTGTCATGCCAGCGATTTGTTTCCATGGTAGACGCCTCCTGATTAAGAGTTCTGTTCAATAGATTAACCAACGATCAGTTTCTGCTTTTCAGCAAACAACCGCCCGCCAGGCCCTGCCTGAGGCCTGGCAGATCTATCCTCCTTTCCGTCCGGCCGAGGTGATGGGACCCCGCCAGTTATTGTAGCCCTGAAAAGTATATTCTGACAGAAGTCCATAGAACGGAAAGAGCGTGGTGTCAACAAATGAAATGATCTCCGATACCAGTTCGCCGGCAAAACGCAGGATTTGCAGCGAATGAGCGTGATAGGTAGCAGTACTCGGGTGAAGCTGGTAGAGCCCGAAGGCCAATTGCCCGTTCGAGCGACGCGGAAGTAGGTGCCAACGCCCGCGCGCATCGTCGGTTAGCACGTTTCTGCCTGCCCAGTTCCGCAAGGATTCCCGACCGCGAAACCATGAAGGAGAAGGCGGCATTTGCCAGACGACCGTTTCTGTTAAACGCTCGAGAAATGCGGCGAGATCCGCCGTCTCCCACGGGTAGAGATAGCGCATGGACAATTCCATCGACCGGTCTTGGGGAGGAGGTTCCTGCCTACCCAGCCTGGCGTCGTATGTTCGCTCCATTTCGCGGCGGGCTTCGTTTAACAGGCGCCGGCACCTGACCCGGTCTACACCCACTACTTTCGCTGCCCGATCTGTTTGTAGGCTGCAAATGTCCACCAGTATATGCGCGGCCCTGGCAACCGTCGGAATCGTCTGCAATGCGGCAATCAATGTCAGGGAGATGCTTTCCCGCGCCCCATATCGGGCGCTTTCCCCCGATTCGCCATCCGGAACCCACTCGTCGGGAAATGGCTCGAGCCAGGCATCGCTCCGGCAAGGAGGCGCAGGTTCCCGCGCAGGATCGGCAGGGGAACTTAGCAATGCCGGCAAGGTGCGGCGGGGACTCGCTGCTGTTTCCATCAGGCACGCTCGCACTGCTTGACGGAAAAGCAGGTCCTCTAGCATGTTGCCTGCGGACAGATCATCGGGTTGGCTACCAACAAGGCAAATCGTATCATTCGCCACTTCATCCGCTTTCCGCAGAGAAGCGAGCATGCGATAACAGAACACCCGCAATGCGTTACGGTACGACTCGGCCTGAGTCTGTTGGTCGTCCATGGCAGTGTTTTACCTTCTTGCCGCTCCCGCAGGGGCAGGGGTCGTTACGACCGGAATCCAAACACGCTTCTTTCCACCGCGCTTCCATTTGCGGAAGGATGCTCATTACTTCCGTCGGAGAGCGGCCGGAGCGATAGAGGGCGGCCATCGTCCGCATGGGACCGTCGATGTGGCGAAAAAAAGACCGGTAACCCGGACAAAGGTAGTTCAGCCCTCGCTCCCCGTCGGGGGTTAGCCGGAAACGGTTCTTCGGGCATTCACCATAACAGGCCCAAAGAAAATCGCACGCCCGACAAAAACGGGGCAGCCTCTGACTCTTGTCCTGGCCAAAATCGTGCTGCCTGGTCGAAGCGGCCAATTCCTTCATCGGTTTCTCGAGAATGTTACCGAGCAGATACACTGGCTCCACGAAGTGGTCACAGGCATAGAGATCACCGTTGTGTTCAAGCGCCAGCGCCTTCCCACAGGTGCGGTCGAAAATGCACAAAGCTGGAGGTGTACCGGCCCAGGCGGCAAGGCCGGCTTCAAACTGGTTGATGAACGTCTTCCCCACGTCGTTTCGCACCCACTCGTCGAATATCGCGATTAGGAATTCGCCCCAGTCTTCCGGCAATACGGATCGGGAAGTGACGCGGTCGCCTTCCTGCCGTAGCGTTGCACCGTTCTGATTGATTCGCTCGACGATGGGGATGAATTGGATCCAGTGGATGCCCAGGTCATCATGGAAGAAGCGGTAAACATCCAGCGGGCGGCCGGCATTGGCGGCATGGACGGCGCAAAGGACATTGAAATCCACCTGGTGCTTTTGTAGCAAGCGGGCAGCCTGCATTACCCGGTCGAAGGTGGGCTGGCCGGCTTTATCCACGCGATAGCGATCATGCAGTGCCCGGGGGCCGTCGATGCTCAATCCGACAAGGAAGCGATTGGAGCCAAGAAATTCGCACCAGACATCATCGAGCAGTATGCCATTGGTCTGGATCGTATAGTCAACTATCATGCCAGGCCTTCGGTGTTTCTCCACTAACTCAATCGAGTGGCGGAAGAAATCCAAACCCATCAAAGTGGGTTCACCTCCCTGCCAGGCGATCGTGGCCGCCGGGACCTGCTGGGCATCCAGGTACTGACAGATATACTCTTCCAGCGTCGCTTCATTCATCCGGAAGCTGCTTCCAGGGTATAGTTCCGCTTTTCCCAGGAAGAAGCAGTACCGGCAATCCAGATTGCAGATCGCGCCAGTGGGCTTGACCATCAGATGGAAAGCAACTGGCGACTTCATACTGTCCAAGCTGAAATCCTTAGGGCGGGGTAAGAGAATCCCCGGTTGCCCCCTAGCATACACCATCTGCCGGCAGGGGGAGTCCTTCGTTTGACCTTAGGGACTGGTAGAGCATATTCCGTATCGCGGCAACCAACCGCACCGGTGTCGGTTAGTTCCGTCACAACACCCATCTCATGCTACAGAAAAGTAGAATCAAGCCAATGCAGGGAACCGCCCCAATCCGTTTGCTCGTTCCCGGACAATCATCCCGCAGAGGCGGATATCCGCATCACAAAGGTAATCAGCCCCCGGCAGGGTGTCTTCCCGAAGTAGTGCGATCAGAAGAACCTCGAGACCGATAGCTGGCTGGTGAAACCGAAACTCGACATCAGTGCCAATTCGGCGCATTGTTATAAAAGACAGTAAAAAAGGAGTTGAAGGGGTATGAAGATCATTGGTGCCGCGCTAGAACATGATGTGCATGTGGCCGGCCTGGTCCATTTTTTACACTTAGCCGAGGAAGCGGGTCACGTCACAATCAACCTGGGACCCGCCGTACCCGTGGCTCGTTTATTAGACGAGGCCCATCGCAGCGGAGCGGACATGATCGCGGTCAGCTATCGTCTAACACCCGAAGTGGCCCGGACCCTCTTTGCCCGCATGAAGAAAGCGCTTCCGGCACATGCCCTGCAGAAAGCGGTCTTCGTTTTTGGCGGTACCCCCCCCGTGGCCGCGGAAGCCAAACATTCCGGCTTGTTTCAGCAAGTCTTTTCCGGCGAAGAGCCGGTTGAGGAAATTCAGGCGTTTTTGAGCGGCAAGAAGGGCAAGTTGCGAGGCTCGGTTCCGCCGCAGACATTGGAGGGTCGGGTACGGGCTCGCGCACCCTTCCCCCTGATCCGACACCATTTCGGTTTGCCAAGCCTGGAGGAGACGGTAGCCGGCGTTACCCGCATCGCTGAATCCGGCGTGCTGGATATTCTTTCCATCGGTCCCGACCAGAATGCACAAGAATCATTCTTCCGACCGAAGGAAATGGATGTGAAAAAAGATGGAGCTGGTGGCGTCCCGTTGCGCCGGCCGGAGGATTTGGCCCGGCTGTACGCCGTCACGCGCCGTGGGAATCACCCTCTTCTGCGCTGCTATGCTGGCACACGAGACCTCTTGCGTTGGGCGGAGATGCTGACGCAAACGATTCATAACGCCTGGGGGGCGATTCCGCTCTTTTGGTATTCGGAACTTGACAGCCGTTCCTCTCGACCGTTGGCAGAAGCGATCAGCGAGAATCTGGAAACGATCCGCTGGTACGCCCAACACCAGATCCCGGTGGAAATCAACGACGTGCACCAATGGTCCCTCCGCTATGCGCCGGATGCGGTGGCCGTGGCGGATACCTGGCTCTGCGCTTATATCGCTAAATCGCTGGGGATCGGAGTCTATGTGGCGCAATACATGTGGAATACGCCGCCGGAAACTACCGCCACCAACGATTTGGGCAAGATGCTGGCACAAAAAGAGATGGTGGAAAGCTTGCGCGAGGACAATTTCCGTCCCATGCACATGATTCGTTCCGGCTTGATGCTGTTTTCCCCCGATCCGGCGGTAGCGAAAGGCCAACTGGCTACCTCGATCGCTCTAGCCTTGGAGTTGGAACGAGGGAAGCCCGCATCCTGCTGGATGCGATTCGCACCATCGGCAGTACTCGACAGCCCCCGGCAGGGTGTCCTGCCCAAGATCCGTTCCTGGATCCCGCAGTCCTACTGAAGGTGATCGAGCGGGGCATCTTCTTCGCACCGCATGTTCTCCATCCCATGACGAAAGATTTTCCTTTTCAAACTACCACGCAAGCAGGCTGTTGTCGTTCCGCCAACGGCGAGGACGGAAAACCGTTGTCGGAAGAGGAACGCTTACAGCGGATGGGTCTGGCCTGATCGCTAACCGCGGAACGTAGCCAACAGGGATTGCCATTCCCGGTGCAGCATTTCTTGGCGCTCGTTCCGACTGCTAGGCGGTAGCGGCCAAAAAACCCATTGCGAGACTTCGTCTCCGATACTTGAAGGTCTCGACTCCAGGATTTGATCGTCGGTAGCCAATGGCACATCCAGCCATTCGCCGGCGAGAATCCGTCGTCGACGAACCCAAGCCATTTGCAGAGTGGCCCATAGCATGGGTAACAATCGACGGTTTTTCAAGCTAAATACCCGGCAATGGCTGCCAGAGACTTGGTGCAGAGCTGCGTGCGGCGCATTCGGAAACGGCATGCAGCCGTCCACCCAGCGATCCACTTGCGAGGTTAGAATGCGGGTACAAGCTCCCACCGCCATCTTTTTGCCGGGCAGGTTCGCAATCTCTTCTTTTCGATAGGCTTTCCCCTCCCGGTCGAACCATCGGCCCTGTGCCCCTCCACCAACGATCACGGTCAGGGGGAAATCGCAGCGCAATCCCTCGCGCAAGATCATCTCAAAGGCGAAACGGGTGCTGGCCAGGCAGCCTCCCCGACAGACCGATTCCATCGCGCAAAGCCCTGCCCCGTCGAGGCAGGCGCCAACCGGAACAACCGGAGCCATTGGTTTTTGGTGCCCCACCAGTGCCAGTACCCGGGGAAACAAGCGCCGGAACTCGGCGGAAAAGAGTGAGGGGTCGGCCCGGCGAAATGGGATCGGAGAACAGTCACCCACGATCTCGGTTCTGTCATCGCCAAATCCCAATTCTCGAGCCATCCGCAGCAGCGGAATCTGCTCCGGCACAAACCCCATCAAGCCGGCGGTGGTCCAATCCGTTTCCAGGGCGTTGGTTCCACCCACCAGTAACCGGCTATCGATTGGATCCACTGGTGCCGGACAATGGCCCTGGCCGCCGACAACTCCGTCGATCAGCGTGACGTCCGGCTGGAAGAGCCACAGCAAGTCCACCAGCTTTTGCTCTAGTGCCCAATTGTGGTTCCGCTGGCGCAAGTTGTACGGCAATAGACCCATCGCGTTCTTGAAACCGAGGGTAACCTGGGTGTAGAGGTTGGTTTTCATCTTGGGCAGGGAAATCAGTGCTGCTTCCCCTTCAAGCAACGGATGCAGGATCCGGGGAAGCAGTACTTCCTTTTGCACCCGTGCTTGTGGCACATAAATCCGCTCCACCGGTTCTTCTTCCAAGGCTACCAAGCGCAGTCCGTAGCGGCGGGCCAAGCGATCCAGCCCAGCCGTGACGAACGAGCCGCGGGTGGGTACCCCCCGCCCGGAGGATTCAACGATGGCAATGCTCTTTGTGCTGACCGGCAGCCATTGTACGATCGCCTCGATCACCCGCGGGTCGGTGCTTTCCGGATAGTCATCTTCCACCAAGCCCATGCGGTGGTAGACGGTGACCAGGTTTGGCTTGAGAAAGACCGAACGACCGCTCAGTTTCTGCCGGAAACCCGTGTGGGCGTCCAAGGTGTCAAGGCATTGCCGGACACCCGCCCGGATCGCCTTCACGTCCTGCCGATTCTCCCAGGAGGGTCGACCGAATTCCGGCGGCAGGGCTACGGTATCGCGTTGGTATTCCCCGGGCGGTAGTCGAGTGACGACGACAGCGGAACTCACACCGAGCGGTCCCCTCTTTCCGACGTTCCCCGTCCCATGACAATCGCCTCTGTCGGGCAGACTCGTTCACAAAAACCGCAGCCGATGCAATCCGTTTCCCGTACCAACCCGGCCGGTCGATGACGGCGCTGGGGGTGGGCCGGGAGCAAGTCCAGGGCATGGGTTGGGCAAGTCAGAACGCAGAGCCGACAACAGACGCAGTGAACCAAGTCGATCTGCGGTTGTTTCACCAATCTGCGGGGCGATTTCCCGGAAGAACCGGGCATACGGTCCCAGGTGGAATCGGGGGTCACAGGCAACCAGGGAGAAACTGACTGCATAAAGGAAGGGTAGGACTCCGAGTCGGGGAGTACCGGGGGTTCTCCCGTTTGTGCATCCCAACCGATGGCTTGCCAATAAGCTCGAACCATTGCCGCCATCGGAATTGAGCGACCCCGGTTGGCTCCCACAGTCTGGGGTGGATGGCCTGCGGCTCGAGGGGCGATCTCCACCCGTCGCGGATCAATCCCCTGCTGGAGATTGAACCGCTGCCGCAATGTCTGGATCCGGTTTCCCACCTCCATGTACTCCGCCGGGGACCGGTCCCAGCCGGTGGCGGCATTCAGCCACTCGAACAAGGGGAAGCGGTGCACACCCAGATAGGCGCCGAACATGCACACCCCGGCCGCGTTGATCAATTGATGGTAGTGGGAGACGGCGGCCGCCTTCTGCCCGTTCTCGGCACTGGGTAAAAAGCGAGAGGACTTGGTCGTAAACAATGGCGGTCGCGGTAATTCGGGCAGCTTCCGCCACAACTGGTAGCTGTCGTAGTAGATCCAGCCACCCTGGGTGTGACGGACAGGGGTGGGGTCGACCACCGCATGCAACGCCAAACCGGGATCCAAGCGGGGGTCGTGCAGAGCTAGTTCCTGCCCTCCCGCCTGCACCGCCCAAACCTCCGATCCTCCACCCACCTTGCGCGCGGCTTCTGCCGATCCATCGGCCAATAGGTCGCCAATTCCCTCTCGGGCGATCATCTTGCGGACCAGTGCCACAATCGCCGGTCCATTGCCCCAGCGCAGGTCAATCCCGTCCAGATCTGTTTGCGTCAGCGCCCCTCGTTCCCGGCACTCCATTGCCCAAGCGATCGTCCCTCCGGCCGAAATGGTGTCCATCCCGGCCCGGTTCAAAAGGTCGTTGGCCATAAAAACGGCGTTCAAGTCGGTATTCAACATCAAGGCGGAGAGAGAAGCTACGGTCTCGTACTCCGGTTTGTGTTCCAACTCCTCTTCTCGCCGCAGCAGGCTGCCACAGCCCAGCGGGCAAGCCACGCAGTGATAGCGGGATTCCTCCTGAGCCTGCAGTCGCCCCGGGTCGATGCCGGCAGACATCCGCAGCGGGTAGTCGCGCTCGGACCCAGCCCAGTTTCGCACGGGCGCATCACCCCACTGCACGCTGACTTCGCTCATGCCGGTGGTTCCCCAGCGAGCCAGCACCGGCAGTAGCAAGGCTCCGTCCAGGCGAACGGAGGCGGGAAACAAGCGCAACAGGGCGCCCAGGAAAGGTAGAATGCGTGACCCGGGGAGGGGGTACCGCCTCCGCAGGTGGCGCGCGCAAACCCGGCTCAGTGTTTTCATTCGCTCAGGGTGGGCGCAGGACACCGATTTCGACCCGGCCAGCACCAGCGCCTTCAGCCGTTTGGCTCCCATTACTGCTCCCAAGCCAGACCGGGCCGCGATCCGCCCTCCCTCGTTGACGATCCCGGAGATCCAAGATTGACGCTCCCCGGCCGGCCCGATGCAGGCGATCGAAGGGGACTTGCGCCGCGTCACGGTTCCAGCCAACATTCGCTCGCAGGTAACCGTATCCATCCCCCAAACGGAGGAAGCGTCACGCAACTCCACCCGGTTGTGGTCAAGATAAAGGGCGACGGGCCGTTCGCTCTGCCCCCGGATGAAGATTCCATCCAGACCGCATTGCTTGATAGCCAGAGCGAAGGACCCGCCGCAGTTGGCGTCGCCCCAAGTCTTGGTCAGGGGAGATTTAGCCGCCACCAGCCAACGGCCAGTGAACAAGCTGGGTGTGCCGGTCAGCAGCCCCGGCACGAAGGCTAATACGTTTTCCGATCCCAGCGGGTTAGCACCCGGCGGGATCGCTTTCTGCAGGACGGCCGCTGCCAGCCCCATTCCTCCCAGGTAGGCCTGGTAGAAGGAATCCGGCAACTCCTGCCGGCGATAGCTGCCGCGCGTAAGGTCCACCCAGAGGATCTGGCCGGCGTAGGGTTTATCGTCCATGGGCCTATTGTAACCGAAGTCCTCTACGCTGTTGTTCTAGTGACATGCTGCCGCAGGCTGATATGAACAGGAAGCAATGGAAGCAAGCTTGTCTGGAGTTGATCGAAACGGCCGACGCCACTTACCTGACTGCGATCGGCAGCGATGGATTTCCGCACACGCGGGCCATGCTCAACCTGCGCAACCGCAGACAATACCCCCATCAAGCCGGCCTCTTTGCCACGCACCGGGATGATTTGCTACTCTACTTCACCACCAACACCTCTTCGATCAAGCTGGAACAGATCCGCGTCAATCCGAATGCCTGCGCTTATTACTGCCATCCCCGGCTCTTTCAGGGTGTGATGTTGGCCGGGACCCTCGCCATTATGGATGATATCAGCCTGCGGCAGCATGATCTACGCCATGCCCTCTGGAGCGAGGGATGGGAGCGCTACTATCCCCAAGGACCGGATGACCCTGACCACAGTGTGCTGGCCATGATGCCTTCCTTCCTGGAAGGCTGGATCAACGCCACCCGCTTTGCCTTCCCGCCGAGTGCTGAGTAAGGAATCGATTCCGGGAAGGTCCAACAGTTGACAGCCTGTAGCAGCATGTCTGCTAAGCGTGCGGCGGAAAGGCGGGGGACAGAGCCAATAGACAGAGCAAGTCCCAGAGGAGATAACAACCGGCGATGGCAGTGATCCCGGAGGGATCCCAGGGCGGCGAGACTTCCACTAAGTCAGCCCCTACAAAATTGAGTCCGGCCAGTCCCCGCAATGTCTGTTGCGCCTCGAAGGCGGTCATCCCACCGGAGACCGGTGTGCCCGTGCCGGGGGCATAGGCCGGGTCCAGGGCGTCGATATCAAAACTGATATAGGCCGGCGTGTCCGCCACCACCCGGCGGATCTCCGCTACCGTTCCCTTCCAGCCCAATTCGTAGAATTCCTCGATGTGGATCACGCGCATACCGGAGCGGTACGAGTACTCCCACAACAACTCGTCCCCTCCGCGGATGCCGATCTGTACCGTGTGCTGGGGATCGATCCAACCATTTTCGGCCGCGATCCGCATCGGGCTACCATGTGCCCGGTCGCTTCCCCGGTGAGGAGGCGCGGTGTCACAGTGAGCGTCGAAATGAATCAGGGCCAGACGGACGAACGGTAACCCCACCGTCGAAAGGCACCCCCACCAACGCCAAATCGAGACCGGCCAGACTCTCCGCGGGGGGTTGGCGGAAGAAAGTGGAAAACCCGGCGTAGGCCGGCAGCAGCATTTCCTCGGACTGAGTTTTAGCTTTTTTTAAGCGGGACTGCAGCTCGGGCAAGTATTCTTCCGGATTCATGGACCGATTGTAGCAGAGAGACGCAACCGGAAGGGTCGACGTTAGGGGGTCAGCGCTTGCCAACCCCCCGTGACCAGGTTGAGCACCAGGTTGCGGTCCACCGGCTCCTTATCCTGCCACAGCCCCAGCACCAACCCGGCCCGGTTATAAATCACCATCTTGCCGGCGATGCTCAGGCCACGGAATTTCAGCTTCTCTCCGCCCGGAAATTGCTCGTCCCCACCATAGTGGGCAATGAAAGCCCGCCCGATCTGGGGGACGATCTCCCCGATTTCTGTCGCGTTCATCTGCAGGATGCCGAACAGGTTGAGGTCGGTCATTACCTGCCGGGCCACCTTCTCTACCCCGCCTTGGGTGAATTCGAGGGCGTAGCTGGGGAAATCCTTGCCCTGGGCGGAAAATGAGGGAATGGTGGCGATCTGTCCCGTGCGGAGGGTCATCGTCTGGTCCGCCCCGATCGCCACCAGGCGGTAAGCCATCGGGTAGCTGACCAGCGAGCTTGTTTCCACATCATAGAGTACACTGCCGTCATCGTAGTGCGTCAAGACCACGTCCTGGGCGTGGTAGTGTCCGGAAAAGATCACCGGTATACCGAAACGGGCCAGCATATTACCGATCTGGGGATAATCGTCCAGCAGGTATTCACCGAAGTTCTTCTGCTGACTGTCGTAATGCTCCATCAAGTTGTGGTGACACATGGCCAGCACGGCTTTCTTCTGCGTCTTGGCCTGTGCCAGCATCGTCTCAATCCAGTCCAGCCGTTCCTGCGTGAGCCGGCCATTGGTCTGTGGCTCACCCACAGCCAGGTTGTCCGCGTCGTCACAGGAGTCGATGGCCAGCACCCACAAGCCCGGTACCGGGTCCACCAGGTAGCTAAGGGAGTTCGGGTCACGGGCTAGGGCTTGACCGTAACCGAAATCCTGATAGATTTGGGCGAATTCCGCCGGTGTCACCACGGGCACGGGCTCCGTCCCAGTGGCGGTATAGCGCACGGCATCCGGGTTTTCGATGTCATGGTTGCCGGGGACGACGAACACCTGGCGCCCCCCTTGTTCGATCGTCGCCAGGAAAGTAGCCAGTCGTTCGTGATTGGGCTTTTCCCCGTCCTTGGTCAGATCGCCCGAGATCAGCACGAATTGCGCCGGGGACCGGCCGATCTCGCCAATCAGCGTTTCCAGCAACTCCTGGGACTGGGCCAGCATCTTCCGGTCGGAATCGATGTACGCCTGAAAGGAAGGCCCGCTGGTGCCAAGCGCGGGGTCGTAGTAATGCAGATCGCTGGCTACCAAAAACTGGGTCGAAGGAAAGTCCACCCGGGGGAGGCTCAGGGCCTGGGATAATTCAGGATCCGTCTCGTAGCGGAAAGTTAGCGAGGAAAGGCTCGGCCCGCTGCAGGCCGACAGCAGGAAGACGGTCAGTATCAGGAAACCGGTGGCGGTGAAGGGGGAGGGTCGTGGCAGCCGTGTCAGGAAGGAAACCAAAAGAACCAGCAAGCCGACGCCGGCTCCGATGTACGGGTGGTAGGTGTAAAGCGGATTGGACAGCATCAGCCCATACAAAGGAAAACTGGGGATCACGAACTCCACCAGCGAGCAAAGCAAGAGAAGGAACCCCGCCAGCAGGTTCATCCGCCGCAGAGAGCGCCCCCGACCTTTCAGACCGAGAGCCCCCCACAGCAAGGCGAAAGCCATGGCCAGGATGGTATGCCACAGCGGCAGTGGCTCACCGGGATTCAAAATCAAGTTCGAAACGGCCATCCCCAACAACAGCAACGACCCGAACAGGGCAATCGTTTTTTGGATTCGCATAGTATCAGTAGAATAGCAAAAAAGAACCCAACCGTCCGTCCGCTCGCGACCCGGAGTGCCCCGATTCGAACTCCCCAATCCACGTGACGCCGAAAAAAGAGTATTTCCTTCGTCACACCTTTATGGGCCCTTAATTTGGCAGCGCTATCCTGATTCAGGAAATGGTTGGGGATTGATCCCGGCCTGACTGAAAACGGAGGAATCGAACATGCGTAAGGTTGCGTTTGCACAGACCCTTGTAGTGGTTCTTACCACCATCTTGCTTCTTTCGGCATGTACATTCAGCCCGATCCCCTCTCCAACGCCCTCCTCCACTACCAGCAGTGCTTCTCCGACCAGCACAAATTCCTTATCCTCAAATAGTTCCACCCCGGTCCAACCTGACTATTTGGTGCTGATCTCGCTCGATGCTTGCCGGCCGGAATACCTGGACTTGGCTCCTCTACCGCACCTGCGCGAGCTGATGGATAGCGGCATGATCTACCGCGAAGCCTGGGTGGGAGCCCTGGTGAGCAACACGCCCCCGGGACATACAGAGATCAGCACCGGCACGCTTCCCAAGCACAACGGTATCCTCAGCTTCAGTTGGCGCGATCCCGATACCGGGAATCCGATCAAACCCACAACCCTGGGAGCGATCAACCGGGGCGAGATGGCCCGCATCGTGGCCGAGCACGGCGTGCCCACTTTGGCTACCCTCTACAAGGCGCTGTATCAGGATCGGGTGGTGGCCGCGGTCAGCGCTCAGAAATTCTACGCTGCCCAGGGACTGGGCATGGGCTCCACCGACTACATCCTGTATGCCAAGCAGCAAGCCGGGGAGGATCTGGAGACCAACTTACCTCAGAAGGACCTTTTGCACACCGCCACCGAAGTTCTTGTGCCAATGGCTTTGACCGGTCAAGAGCCTCCTGCCGCGGTGATGCAGGACCCCCGCTTGCGCGTGCCGGTGGAATCGGTTTGCCATCCAGGCGGCTTTGGTGCTGTGGGAGGCCGTGCAACCCGGCGCGCTGTTACTGAACCTGCCGGCGACGGATGAGTACGGTCACCGGACCGGTGGGATCAGCGACCCGGCCACGATGCGCCAGGTGATGGAAACCACCGACGAGGCCCTGGGCCAACTGATTGACGCCTACCGCCAGGCCGGCCTGTTCGACCGCACCCTGTGGGTGATCACCGCCGACCATGGCATGATCCCCAACGCCCAACAGATCGACCCCCAACAGATCAAAGATCTGGCCTACCAAGCCGGGATCCATGGCCAGGCGGGATGGCCCTATTGTGCCCTGGACGACCCCTCGCAAGCCGCCGCTTGGGCCGAAACGCTGGCCCAAGGTGGGATCTCTGGGGTTCGGGGGACTTTCGCCAAGGAGCAACAGGGTGACGATTTCCGTTACCAGCCCTCACCATCCACTCAAGCCCATCTTGCAACCGAACAAATCGCCGCCTACCAGTACTTGTTGGACAGCTTTGTCGGCCCGGAAAGCCCGGACGTCGTCATCATCACGGCGGAGAACACCCTGGAGGGGACTGCCCCCCTCT
>JAPLHX010000240.1 GCA_026389415.1 Coprothermobacterota bacterium
TTTATCCGAGCCGAACAAGTCCTCCAAGTTCGGCCGGCGCGCGGACCGAAGCGGATGAATCTCCAAATCTGGAAATGGGTTTGGCAAAGGGTTATCTGTCATCCCTGTCATCCCTGGCATACCGGTCATTCCCGATGGCACTCCCTCTTATGGCCGCATCGGTAGGATTTTCGGTTCCACTGATGAATCGCAAGTCGGCCAGTCGATCCGCATTCCTTTTATGACAGGGCCTGGATAAAACCAACCGCGATCACCCCAATTAGCAGGATGCAGTCCAAGCGTGCCAGCCACAGGTGCAGAGGACGGATTTTCTTTTTGTTCTTGTGGCTCTTTAGGAAAGCGAAACCCAGCACCAGCACCGTGGCGGTAAGGACGAAAGCTGTGACCCCCCCAATGGCATGCAGCACGCGCAGATGAATGCCGGTTGTAATGGATACCATGATCACCGCCATGGCCAAACCCAACAACAGCACGATACCACCGGCCAAAGCGAAACGCTGGTGGATCCGTAAAAAACCGCGCGGTTTCTTTTTTCGCATCAAGAGGGCGATGGCGTAGCCGGTAAGACCAACTCCGACCAGCATCAAGCCGGCGTGGATTGGCCAGAGCAAGGGGACAGTGCGTTCACTGCCTTGACCGCTGCCCAGATCCAGTGTGCCATATCCTCTGGTGGTGTGTTTCAGATTGATGTCGTCCTCGGATCCATACGCCCAAATAATGCTTAATGGGCCAGAACGGGGGATTGGGTGATCGAACCGATCTCCTGTTTCCAATTTTCGCTGGAATTCCACGATCGTTGCACCATCGGCTTGACTGCCTTTTAGATTGAACAGATCCATCGTTCCGCCAAGGCCAGTGTCGGCTGGGTGAACGCCAATTTGCTGCGTGCAATAGGTGTCCAAAACTTGCGCTTGTCCCTCCGGCGTCACCCAGCCAAAGAGCATATCGGTGTCTTGCATGTGCCCGCTGGGAGCGATTCCAAGGGCCAGCCAACCTTCCGTTTTACCCACCAAGGCGATGGAGATGGTGTCGCCGTCGATGGTCCACATCACGATCAAATTGCCATCGTCAAAGGTGGCAGTAGACGAATATTCGCCGCTGGGAGCGATTGTGCCCGAATCGGCCGCTGCCATGCCCGGCCCAGAAGCAAAGAGGAAAAGGACTAGCAAGAACCAAAGCAAACGCGATACTCGTTTCATCGGTGTCCCTCCGGGTTCATTCTATCGCAAGCCGGTTGACAAACGGCTGATGTTACGCTGCACCGCCTCCAGGTTCCGTCGGAAACGGGTAAAGGGCAGGCTATGGAAAATGCGACCCGGGAATTTGGAGCGGAAACCGTTCTCGTCTAAGGTGGCGAGTTCCTCGATCGGAAGCGCGTAACCAGGGCCTGGGGGGATCTGCGCAAGAAGCGGGGTTTCCGCTTGCTGATTTCTGGGGCAGATTTCCTGGCAAAGGTCGCAGCCAAACAAGCGACCACCCATGCTTTGTTGGATATCTGGCGGCAGATCTTGATCGGTTTGCAGCGTCCAATAATCCAGACAACGGCGGCCGTTGAGGCGAAAGGGTTCTTCAATCGCTCCGGTTGGGCATGCTTTCAGGCACAACCGGCAATCGCTGCATCGGCCAACCAGCGCTGGGCCCGTTTGCTCCAACTCAAACCCCAGAAGGATCTCTCCCAGCAGAATCCGCGAACCCCAGCGGGGATGGAACAGCAGAGTATTTTTCCCCCGCCAACCGAGTCCCGTTCGCTCGGCCCAGGCTTTTTCCCAAATCCGCCCCTCCACAAAGATCTGCATCTGCAAGGCCGGAAAACTGCCGCGGAGCGCGTTGCGAACCCTGCGCAGTTTCTCTTTCAGCGCTCCGTACCAATCGAACGCCAGTAATGCCTCAACCTCGGCCAATCGGTGGTTGCCGGATTGCCTGGAAGGACGACCAGGGTAGGCCATGGCAAAGGAAACCACTGTCCGGGCCCAGGGGAAACGTCGGCGGGGATCGATCAGCACCGGCAGATCCTGCAGGCCCCAATTTATCAGGTTTGGAGCGCCAGGGACAGACAAGGCGGCGCACAGATCTTGATCCGGCAAAGGCACAATTGGAGAGCAAGCCATGTCCAGACCCTCTTGGTCGGCCGATTGCCGTAAGAACGAAGCTAGGTTTGGCAGCGGGGACAGTAGTATGCGCCTCGCCCTTCAATCGTGATCTGCCGCACGATGCCCTCGCAACGAGAACAGGGTTGCCCTTCCTTACCATGGACATGGAGGAACTCGCGGATTTCCCCCCGAATACCTGTAGGCATCCGCGCCTTCGCTTCCACGATCCCCCAACGCAAGGTTTCCCGAATACACTTGTAGAGACGGTCCCGATCCGCTTCACTCAAGGCGGCAGCTTTGCGCGTGGGGCGGATTTTCGCGCAAAACAGAATCTCATCCGAATAGGCATTCCCAATCCCGGCTACAGCCTTCTGTTCCATCAGTGCGAACTTCACCGAACCGGGAAAGTTGGCAAGCAATCGCTTCAGATAGTCAGAGGTAAATCCCGGATCAAAGGGGTCCGGCCCTAGTCCGGACAGAAGGGAGAAGGAATCCAGCTCTCCCGGTGGAACGAGGAATAATTTGGCCCAGCCGCTGGCGTCAATGATCCGCAACTCAGAATCGCCGAAACCCAGCGAGGCCACGATCCGGTGTTGTTCAGGCGTGTTGGTGGGTGCCCAATCCATCTGGCCGTGAAGCATCAGATGAATCAGAAGTGAGCGCTTATCCTTCAGCCCGAGGATGGTAAATTTGCCCTTCCGCTCAACGCTCTTGACGATATTTCCGCGCAACCCGCTTTCCACAGCCTCCGCAGAAGGTTTTGCACTGGAAGGTTTGAACACCGTGACGTGGCTGATCAATTGCCCTTGTACCTTGGGCAGGAGATTCGCCTTAATCACTTCCAAGTCGGGCAATTCCGGCATCGCGCTCTCCTTAGAACAGGTGGATTTGAACGGCTTCTTCCGCCGGTTCCGGCATCGTTTTCCATCTGATTTCGATCTTACCGTAAATCCCATCGAAGCCCGGAATGATGGAAACCTGCTCCTGTCGCACCAGCGAAATCGCCCGGGCCAATTCCTGCGTAGTAACCTTTTCCAGGTAGGGTATAGGAGTATCCATCAGTACATTCAGCTCGCTGCCGAAGGTTTGAACCAGCTTCATATATTCGTTTTCCACCGCTTCCGTGCCCACTTGCCTCTTGGTGACTTGCGCGATCACCTCTTCCAGCGGAATCAAGCGGCGGTAAGGGATCGCACTGGGTGGACGGAAACCTTCCGGTCGGTCCGCCAACTCCTCTACTCGGTGCATTACGCCCACAGTGAGGGGTTTGTGACAAACAGGGCAGATGTTATGATGCGTGCGGGATTGGGCCGGGGAAGACAGTACATTGCACAAGCGGTGCCCGTCATAGTAATACTTGTCTTCCTCTGGAAAGAATTCAATGGTATACAGCAGCTTCTTCCCATCATGGCTGGCCATCGCATTCCGTAACCCCCCAAAATCGGTTGGTTCCGCAAACACATTGGCCTCTCGTCCCAGACGGGAAGGGGAATGTGCATCCGAGTTGGAGATCAATGTGATCCGATCCAGGGCGCTCCATCGCCAGTTCATGGGCGGATCGGAAGAGAAACCGGTTTCCAGTGCATAGATCTCCCCAGCGTCTTCCCCGAAACAATCTGCGATGGAATCGAACCCGGAGCGCGAGCCGAAAAGAGAGAACCAGGGAGTCCAAATATGAGCAGGCACGATATAGGCCTCGGCTGAAAGATCCTTCACGATTTTCAACAAATCGTGAGCGGACAGAGCGAGCGCCGGTCGCCCGTCCACCGAAAGCGAGCCATACCGACGCAAGCGTTGATTGATACGCAAGGCTACTTCCAAGCTGGGAGCAAAGATCAGATTGTGCATCTTGTACGATCGGCCCCGGAGATTGAAGAAATTCGCGACTTCGGCTGTAAGGATGAACAATACACCCCGACATTGATAAAGCCCTTCCAACTCGGCTGGCGCCAGCTTCTCTTTTAGTTCCAGGAACCAGGCGGGGTGTGTAAAATCCCCGGTGCCAACGAGATGTACCCCTTTCAGCTTCGCCCAGTGTGCCATCTGCTCCAAGCTCATTTCCGGGCTGGTGCCTCGGCTGTATCGGGAATGAACGTGAAAATCGCAGACGAACCGCACGGTTACCAGTGTATCATCCGTTTTGGCAGAAGTCCTCCACCGCACGTTCGATGTGGTGTTGAAGGGATGCCAGCGCTTGATCCGGGTCATGCCGGCGCAAGCTTTCTAAGATCGCACCATGTTCTTTCAGGCTATGGGCGATTCGGCCGGGAACAGTAGCCGTGTAAAAGCGGGATAAATAGATTTGGGACAACTGTTTTGCCAATAATTCCACCAGGATAGCGGAACGAGAGCTCTTGATGATGGCGGAATGGAATTTCCGATCATAGCTGCGGAATTCCTTGGCGCTAGGTTCCGCTATTTGCTCGAACTGATGGTGTAACGCTTCCAGGTTGACGAGTTCCCGCTTGTGGATCCGTTTGGCCGCTTTGGCGATGGCTAACGTCTCGATGGCGCCTTCCACCAGCAACAGATCCACGATTTCCTCCGGGGTAAAGGTGCGCACGTAGACTCCGGAACGGGGTTTGATGGTGACCAATCCTTCTTGCTCCAAAATCACCATCGCGTCTTGTACGGGGGTGGGACTGACTTCCAATTTGCGGCAGAATGGCTCCACTGGCACGCGCTGGCCCGGCAGGTATTCTCCATCTAAGATTGCCAGGCGGATGGTTTTGGCGATTTCTGTGCGCAAGAGAACATGAATGCCCAAGCAAGCCCTCCTCCAGCATGAGAATTGTCCCCATTGTACCCCGCTGAAGTGAAAGAAGGAACCGCTGGTCCAAACTGAAATATCAGATTTCAATTTGCTCTTGTTTTTGCGGCCACCAGACTTTATACTATCTTTGGATGAATTGGACCGAAACCCCATCTAGCAGCGAGTGGAACGACGAGAATCCTCCGCCAGAAACCATCCTTTGGGGGACGATCTTCAATCTTCAACGGTATTCCACTCGTGATGGCCCGGGAATCCGCACCACCGTGTTCTTCAAGGGTTGTCCCCTCCGCTGCCGCTGGTGTCAAAATCCGGAAGGACAGGAAGAACGCCCGCAACTGATCCTTCGCCCTGATCGTTGCATCGGATGCGGGCGATGTATGAATATTTGCCCCGCAAGCGCTATCCGGCGAAAAGCGGATACTTTCTTCACCGATCGATCTCATTGCCTGGCCTGTGGCAAATGCAGCGAGGCTTGCCCGGCAGTGGCCCGGGAAATTGTGGGGAGGCAAGTCAACGTAGGGGAGCTGGTGGTAGAAGTGGAACGAGACCAACTGTTCTACCGTCAATCCGGTGGAGGTGTCACCTTTGGCGGAGGGGAACCCCTGGCTCAACCGCTGTTCTTACGCGCGATCCTCCAGGCATTGCGCGCACGGCGTATCCACTCTGCTGTGGACACCTGCGGTCTGGCTCCGACCAAAACAGTCCAGGCTCTGGTTCCGTGGGTAGACCTCTGGCTGTATGACTTGAAAGTGATGGACAACAGTATTCACCGGCAAACTACCGGGCAGTCGAACGACCTGATCTTGGAAAACCTGTCGGTTTTGGCGCGGCTCGGCGCTCCAATTTGGGTGCGGATGCCCGTGATTCCCGGCATCAATGATCGGCCGGGGAACGTGCGGCATACAGCGGAATTCTTAAACGATCTCGGCCTGCGCGAAATCCATCTGTTGTCCTATCATGCTGGCGGAACCGAGAAAGCCGAACGAATGGGTCTGCCGGATCGTTCCGGCCGTTTCAACCCCCCGACCGAGGAAGAAATGAATGCGCTGGCGGAGCAATTCCGCGTGCAAGGAATTCAAGCAAAGAGGGAGGGTAAATCATGAACAATCGAGTACAAATCCTGCGGGAGGAAACGCTGAACACAGTACCCTGGATCTCCCACGAGCGAGCCCAGTTGCTGACCGAGTTTTTCCGTCACGCACCCACCGCTTCCGTGCCGGTGTTGCGCGCACAGGCGTTTGCCTACCTGCTGGAGCACAAAGAGCTGTACATTGGTCCCCAAGACCTGATCGTGGGAGAACGGGGGCCGGCGCCCAAGGGCACGCCAACCTTCCCTGAACTGTGCTGCCACAGCCTGGAAGATCTGGAGATCCTGTCCTCTCGCCCAAAGATCAACTACCAGGTTAGCCAGGAGACTCGGCGGATCTACGAAGAAGACGTGATCCCTTTCTGGCACGGCAAAACTATGCGGGAGCGGCTCTTTGCTGCCATGACGCCGGGATGGAAAGACGCCTACGAGGCCGGAGTTTTTACCGAATTCATGGAGCAACGAGCACCCGGTCATACCGTTCTGGACGACAAAATCTACCGTAAAGGCTTCCTCGATTTCCTGCAGGAAATCGAGGAGTGCTTGCGACAACTGGATTTCCTCAACGACCCCCAGGCCTACCACAAGCAACAACAGTTGAAAGCGATGGAGATTTCCAGCCAAGCCATCATTCGCTTTGCCCAACGCTACGCGGAAAAAGCGTCGGGGATGGCCTTGCTGGAAGAAGACCCCCAACGGAAACAGGAGCTGAGTCGGATGGCCGAGGTCTGCCACTGGGTTCCCGCCCACGCCCCGCGCGATTTCTGGGAAGCCTTGCAGGCGTACTGGTTTGTCCATCTGGGCGTCGTCACCGAGTTGAACACCTGGGATTCGTTCTGCCCCGGTCATCTGGACCGCCATTTGCAGCCGTTCTACGCCAAAGGGACCGCCGATGGGAGCCTGACGCATGCCCAGGCTCAGGAGTTGCTGGAATGCCTGTGGGTCAAGTTCAACAACCAACCGGCTCCGCCGAAGGTCGGAGTCACGGCAGAGGAATCCGGCACTTATACTGATTTCTGCAACATCAACAACGGCGGACTCCTGGCGGACGGCTCGGATGGGGTTTCCCCCACCAGCTACCTGATTCTGGACACAATCGACGAGATGCGGCTGCTGCAACCCTCCTCCAACATTCAGCTCGCCCGAAAGAACCCCGACCGCTTCCTGCTGCGGGCGACCGAAATCATCCGCAAGGGGTGGGGGCAACCCTCCCTTTTCAATGCCGACCTGGTGGTGGAAGAGATGCTGCGTCAGGGTAAATCAATCGAAGATGCCCGCGACGGCGGCACTTCCGGCTGCGTGGAAACTGGTGCTTTCGGCAAGGAGGCTTATATTCTGACCGGTTATTTCAACTCGGTGAAGGTGCTGGAAATCACCCTGCACAACGGTCTGGATCCGGCCTCGGGCAAACAAATCGGTTTGGAGACGGGCGATCCCCGCTCCTTCCAATCCTACGAAGAGCTGTTTGAAGCGTTCCGCAAACAAATGCGGCATTTCCTGGAGATCAAGATCCGCGGCAGCAACGTGATCGAGCGCTTGTACGCGGAGTACATGCCGGCACCGTTCCTGTCCGTTTTAATCGACGATTGTATCGCCAAGGGTCGCGACTACCATGACGGCGGTCCCCGCTACAACACCACCTACATCCAGGGCACAGCTCCCGGTACGCTCACCGATTGCCTTTCCTCCATTCGGACCCACGTCTTCCAGCGGAAGGATCTGACCATGGACCGGCTGTTGGCCGTAATGGACGGGAATTTCGTCGGACAAGAACCGATCCGCCAATTGCTGTGGAATAAGACGCCCAAATACGGCAACGACGACGAGAGAGCTGACACGATCTTGCGTGAGATCTTTAACCTGTACCATGACCTGATCAACGGCCGGCCGAATACCCGCGGCGGCGTCTACCGACCGAACTATCTATCCACTACCTGCCATGTCTACTTTGGCAGTCGGGTGGGGGCCACACCGGACGGGAGGAGAGCCCAGGAACCTCTCTCAGACGGAATCTCTCCCGTGCAGGGGGCGGATCGCAAAGGACCCACGGCCGTGCTCCAGTCCGCCGCCAAATTCGACCATGCCCGGACCGGCGGCACGCTGCTGAACATGAAGTTCACCCCCCAGTTGCTGGAGGGAGAAGAAGGATTGACGAAACTGGCACAGTTAGTTCGGACCTACTTCTTGCTGGACGGACACCACGTACAGTTCAACGTTGTCACTGCCCAAGCCCTACGCGAAGCCCAGCTCTACCCGGAGAAGCACCGCGATCTGATCGTCCGCGTGGCCGGCTACTCCGACTACTTCTGCGATCTAAGCCGCGGATTGCAGGAGGATGTGATTGCCCGCACCGAACACAGCCAGTTCTAACCGAGTTCCTTGAAAAACAACCAGTTTCGGGCTATAATCGCGCTCTAAACCCGCGGAGAGGTGGCTGAGCTGGTTGAAGGCGCCCGCCTGGAAAGTGGGTGTACGGGCTTTACCCGTACCGTGGGTTCGAATCCCACCCTCTCCGCCAAAGTCTGGGAGCCGAACCGCGGGATTTCAGATCACCAACTACAATCATTTGATCCACCCATTCGTATTCGCGACTAAGACGTTCTGCCAATGTCTGTAAACCCGTCCATAGGAAGTGACTTGCAGCTCTGGATGCTTGCAGATCCGGTCCAAGGCTTGAAGTACCAGTCGATAATCTTCCTTCAGCTTTGCGTTCTCCAATACGGCGGCTCCTCAGGGGATCGGCCTGCCGGATCCCTTCTTCCACGAAGGCTTGGTTCAAACTCTCCGCCTGGATCTGTTGGAGAAGGGAAAGAAACAAGGTCCGGTCTGCCGCATCGCGGTAGACCTCTTTGCGTTCGTTGCCTCGCGAGGTGATGTGATAGACCGAGCCTTGGTATTCGATGCGGAGGAGTCGGGCCACGATTCTTTTGAGGGCACAGCGAAAAGTGCTAACAGTAAAGACCTGATCTGACCCCAATCTTCCACACGATCCAGCCGAGATCGTGTATACTGGCAGCAAGGCAGCAAAATTGCTGTTCTTCCAATAGCGATCGATGACGCTCTCATTTTCCGCTTATATGGTACAGTTTGACCAGTTGGTGGCCGCCTACATCCCCCCGCGGGAGAGCTGGGGGCCGGTGGAAGAGGCCATCTACGGCACCCCCGACCCTTTCCATCTGCCTCCCGAGGAAGCCCAGCGGCTTCAGTTCGAAGCCCTCTCCTCCACCTTCCGTCATCATTATGAGAAGAATGCCTATTACCACAAACTCTGCCTGGAACGGGATTTCTCCCCCCAAGACCTGAGAGGGCCGGCCGACCTGGAGCGGATCCCGCTTTTGCCGGACCGCTTCTTCAAAGAATATCCGGCCGGACGGGACTTTGCCCTCTGGCTGGCCAATGTGATGACGGGTGATTTGCCCAACGTCGTCATCCGGGAGAAGAATCCCAGCTACGATCAGGTGATCAAGGCCTTTCAGCAGGCCGGCATCACCGTCTGTTTCTCCAGTGGCACCAGCGGGCGCCACACCTTCATCCCTCGCGATCAGCGCACGTTCAACACTTCAGAGTACGCCATCTCAAAGTGCGCGGTGGTCATCGGTTACCCGGGGTGGAATCCCCAAATGCGGGGCTACCTGATGATGCCCAATCCGCGCAAGACGCACCTCTATGCCGGACTGGTGGCCATGATCTACTTCGATACGATGGCCGAGGTGAAGGTGGCTATCGACCGGGAAGTGACCGTGGACTTGTTAGCCAAGGCGATGGGAGCGGACCGCAGTCTAGCCGGGCGGATCGTACAGAACGCCAGACGGAAGACCGAGAGGGGGATGGTGGAACAAATCATCGCCTGGTTGGAATACCACCAAGAGAAAACCCAGGACATCCTGAGCTTGGTGGGCGCCCCCTACCTGTTGGCCGGCGTCTTGGAGCGGCTGGAGGCGGACGGCAAGCGCCTTCATTTGGCTGGTCGGGCCGGCGTTGCCACCGGCGGAGGCTGGAAGATTCAAGAGGGTCGGCGTATCCCCGGCGAGCAATTTCGGG
>JAPLHX010000191.1 GCA_026389415.1 Coprothermobacterota bacterium
TGCCGTTCTTTGGCCAACAGTTTCAAATCATTTTCCGTAAGCATCACAAAACCTCCAAGTGCCGCAGCTTGCTCACCGGCACATTCACCACCACATGCCAACGCGAGACTGAATTGCCCCGTTTGGGCAGCAGCCGATCCAGGGAAACGTAACCGGCGGTCATCCCCTGCCGCAGCTGATCCAGCTCCTGTGAAGTTCCAAGGCTATAAAACTCCAACAAAAACCCTAAGCGTTTTCGCAGACTGCCGGAACCTTGGCGCAAGGCGAATTCAACCAGTTGGCAAACCCGCAACCGTTGTCCACGGTAAAACATTGCCCGGCACACGGAAAGAAGACCGCCCGCATACCGGGGGAAAACCAAGCAATCCACGATCGTCTTTTCCAGGGTCGAGGTGTTCAGGTGATATCCGAAGACGGTTTGTTCCTCCCAACCGGCAAAGTTCTGACCCAATGCGATACAGCGCAGGGTCCAGTCACCCATTTGCAGGGCGTTTCCTCGCGAAGCAGTAGCAATATAAAGTGTTTTGCCGGACTGCTCGAGAATTCCGTGCACTTGCAGCGCGGTAGAAAATACCAAGTAGTAGGGGTTATGCCAAGTCTCAAGATAGGCAAAGGGTGAAAGGGAGAAGATCTCACTAGGACCACTCTCCAGCGATAACAGCAGATACTTCCCACGTTCAATCCGAAAAACCCAACCCTTGCGGTGCAGGGAGTGAAGGATAGCCACCACCTGGCTTTGATCCGAAGAAAGACTGCGAGCGTCATCCACGGAAAAAAAACGCCCCGCTTGCTTTGTCAAAGCGACCAGGAGCTGACTTTCTCGTTCAGTGAGGGTTTTTACATTTTTACCCATCGATAATTCCTAATTTTTCAATTTATTTTACCAAAAAATGGAAACGATTCCAACTGTATCTCTAAAAAAAACAAAAAGGGGAGAAACGGATGGATTCCTTTGCTGGAACGGAAATGCTATTCTTTACCTATGCGACAATGTGAGGTGAGACTATGAAAGCCAAGTGGATTTTCGTATTGCTGGCCATTGTGCTGCTAATACCCCTTCTACCGGCAGTACCTAGTGATGCGCAACTGGCCAGTTCGCCCTCCCCGATGTATCGATTCAATGCGGCTCACAGTGGCCAATCCGCTTATCCAGGGCCTGTCAGTGTCGAGGTTCTATGGAGCTTTTCTACCTACTATCGTATTCGTAGCACGCCGGCCATTGGCCAAGATGGCACAATTTACTTCGGCGATGGATACCAATTCCTGCATGCATTAACCCCCACTGGTGGTGAGAAGTGGAACTATTTTGCGCTAGGCATTATGGATTCATCCCCTGCGGTCTCCACCACCGGAACAGTGTATGTCGGCTGTGCGGATTCCAACTTTTACGCCCTCCGGAGCAAACCGAAAGGGAGTGGTTTCGTAGGGGAGATGCAGTGGGCATTCCTCTGCGGATACCCGAATTTCGCCTCCCCTTTGATCGGGTCCGATGGGACCGTGTACTTGGCTTCCGGCGATTGGAAACTGTACGCCAGGACACCTGAAAACAAACAAAAAGCACTGCCTTTCTCCGCAGGAGGATCCATTCTCTCTTCCCCTGCACAGGATTCCTCCGGCAATCTCTATTTCGGGTGCGAAGATGGCTATCTTTATAGTGTGACTCCTTCACTCACTCTTCGCTGGAAGTATCAAACCATGGGAGGGATCGAATCTTCTCCTGCTCTGGACGGCCAAGGGAACGTCTATTTCGGCTCGAAGGATTTCTTCTGCTATTCCTTGGACTCCTCTGGCAACTTGCGTTGGAAATTTGAGACAGGAGGCCCCGTGCTCTCCTCTCCAGCGGTTACGGCGGATGGAAGAGCAATCTTTTCCTCGCTTGATTTTTCGGTCTATGCCCTTGAAACAGGCAGCGGAAAGAAACTGTGGTCCTTTGCCGCCAAAAGTCCGGTCGATACTTCTCCCACCGTAGACAGTCTAGGCCATGTCTTCTTTGGCGGACAGGATAAGTATTTCTATTGTTTAAACTCTGGCGGGGAACAAATCTGGAGCCGGTTATTTCCCAATGGTTTTTCCCGCAATTCCGCAGTGATCGGCCCGGACTATCGCCTTTATGTCGGCTGCGACGACGGAAAGCTGTATTGCCTCACCGGCCAGGCACCCGTTCCTTCCCCCACACCGACCCCCACTCCCACTGCAACGGCAACCCCCAGCATCACCCTGTCCCTGATGAGCAATCCTTCAGAGGTTAGCCTTGCCTCAGGTCGACAAGCAACGTTCAACCTAAATCTTCACGCTTCTGAGACCGCATCGCTGCAAGGGTTGTGGGAATTCTCCGGCCCACCGGGCTTGCAAGGAATATTCCTCCCACCAACATTCCTGATGTCCGGTACAGATTTCCAATCGAACTTTCAACTTTCTATTCCGGCTGGATTTCCAGCAGGACGCTATGCCGTCGAGTTGCGTGCTGTTTCGGGGTCCATCATCGCCAGAACTACGGTTTCGATTCTGATCCAAACACTCTCATTTCCTGATGTATCGATGGAATATTGGGCTTTCTCCTCCATCGATTCCCTGGTGGGACTTGGTATTGTTCGTGGCTACCCCGATGGGACGTTCAAGCCGGAAAATCCTGTAACCAGAGCGGAGTTTACGAAAATGATGTTGTTGACTTTGAATCTGCAACCGGCCCAGACCGGCAAATCATCCTTTTCCGATCTGGCGACCAATCATTGGGCTCAAGGATATGTCGAAGCTGCGGTAGCATACGGTCTGGTTCAGGGGTACCCGGACGGGACATTCCGACCGGAGGGGAAAGTGACCATGGCCGAAACGATCACTTTAATCGTACGAGCTAACCGTTGGGCACTCGTTGCTCCACCGCAGGTTTATACCAAAGATATGGGCTTGTTGCGTCCGTTGGGACCGACGGATTGGTACTATCTTTACGCCGGTGCAGCCTTTGCCAACCAGGCATTACGGATCCCCGATCTGAATCTGGTGCAAGTTATTAATGGTACGCCCACGGTTCCTTTCAACGATCCTACCACGCGCGCGCAAGTTTCTGTTTTGCTAGCTCGAACGGTCCCCTAACAGTTTTGGTATACCGGGTCTTTGAAAACATAGGCAGCATCAAGTTGTTTGTACTAATACAGTAAAAAAGGAGGATTGACAATGTTTGTAAAAAATCACATGACACCAAATCCGATCAACATCCCCTCTGATACACCCGTTTTTGAAGCCCTCACAATCCTTAAACGACAAAAGATCCGCCAGTTACCGGTCGTGGATGATGGCCGGTTGGTCGGGCTTGTCACCGAACGCGACTTGCTCACGGTATCCCCCTCTCCGGCCACTTCACTGAGCATTCACGAGATCAACTATCTCCTGTCGAAGATGACAGTTCGGGAGGTGATGATCAAGAATCCAACTCTATTAAGCCAAGATACGACGATAGAAGAAGCGGCAGTGATCATGCGGGAGCACAAATTCGGTTCCCTATTGGTGGTCGAGGACAAGAAGCTCGTAGGAATTATCACCGAGTCCGACCTATTTGACGCGATCGTGGAGATCTTCGGTTTTCGCAGGGCAGGAACCCGTTTGGTGCTGGAAACGGAAAACAGGACGGGCGCTTTGGCCGATTTACTTTCCATCGTGGCAGACCATGGAGTGAATGTGAATGGCTTGGCTGTGATGGAGATGCCGGAATTGAAAATTCAGGTGATGCTCCGCCTGGCTACTTCGAAGCTTGGCCTGCTAGAGGGTAAGCTGAAGGAAGCAGGTTTCCAGGTGAATTCGATTTGTGAAACCTGCCGTACGTCGATCTAGCGGACAGGGCCAAGCCCGGTATCTAAACTAGAATTCCAACCCTAGCTGCACCAGCGTTCGAACCATGATGCCGGTGGCCCCGATTGCATAACCTCGGTCTGGTTTATGTAGGAAAGCCGGACCGGCAATGTCTAGATGCGCCCATAAAACGCCATCCTTCACGAACTCCTTGAGGAAAAATGCGGCCGCGATCGCTCCGGCCGGAGCGCCTGCTTTACCGGCAGAGTTGGCAATGTCAGCGATTTCCGAGTTGTTCAGCTCCTTGTACTCAGCGAACATTGGCATGGCCCAGACGCGTTCTTCTGCCTTTTGGGCCGCTTGACAGATCCGCTGGTTCCATTCAGTGGAATTGCCAAACAAACCCACCGTCTCGTAGCCCAATGCAACGATGCAAGAGCCGGTGAGCGTAGCCAGGTCGACGATATGGGTTGCGCCCAACTCGGTGGCCCAACACAAGGAATCCGCCAGGATCAAACGTCCTTCAGCGTCGGTGGAACGAACCTCAATGGTTTTTCCATTCATGGCTTGCAAGATGTCACCCGGCTTAAATGATTTACCGGATGGAAGGTTCTCGGTTAAAGGTGTGATTACGGTAAAGTCCAAGTCTGGTCGTAACTGAGCCAGCGCTTGGAATGCCCCTAAAACAGTAGCAGCACCGGCCATATCCGATTTCATGGGCACCATGG
>JAPLHX010000255.1 GCA_026389415.1 Coprothermobacterota bacterium
GGAGCGGGATTCGGTGGAATTCTACACCTCTTTCCGCCTGCAAGTGGAAGACGAAGCCGGCAAATCTTTGCTGGCCGGCTTGATCGCTTTCGAAGAGGGTCATTTCCTCAAACTGCAAAGAGAGTACGACCAGGTATTGCACCACTTCTATTGGATCTAACGATCCGTGTTTTAGGATAGGGAATGGAAACGGCCGGCTGCCAGCCGTCCGTTTCCATTTTCGGAAGGACGGGAACCGTTTGCTACAATAGGGGAGCATGACCGAGGAAAAGCCGCAGGTTCATATCGCGATAGAGGGTCCCATCGGTGTGGGGAAGACATCCTTGGCCATTCTGTTGTCCTGGGAACTGAACATGAAAGCTTTCTTCGAACCGGTGGAAACCAACCCCTATCTATCCGATTTCTACGCCGATCTGGAAGGGTACGCCTTCCCAACCCAGCTATTTTTTCTGGTGCAGCGGTTCCGCAAGCAGCTTCGCCTGCAGACCTTGAAGCGGACGAGAGCCGTCGTCTCAGACTTCTATTTCCAAAAGGACCTGATCTTCGCCGATATGACCCTCCGGGGTCGTGACAAGGACCTCTATGACCATCTGATCGGCGAAATGTTGCCCTGGGTAGAGGAGCCGGACCTAATCATTTATCTCGATGCGCCGCTGTCATCGCTGATGGACCGCATCCGTCGCCGCTCGCGCAAAGCGGAAACGCTGATCCGGGAAGACTACGAGGAGGCGCTGACCCAGCAATACCATGAGTTTTTCCACGATTTCCAGCAAGCCCCGATGATCCCAGTGGATACCACTTTTTTGGATTTCGTCAACCGGGAAGCGGACAAAAAGACCGTACTGCAGATCGTGAAGGGAGCCTTGCGTTGATCCAGCTCCCTTCCGCCTCCTTAGTGGCCATCTCCGGCAATATCTCCGTGGGGAAATCCACCCTGGCGGAAATCCTGGCAGCCCGCTGGGGATGGGAGTTGTTCAAGGAACCGGAGATATCCAATCCGTACCTGGCCGACTACTACCGCCAGCCGCATCGGTGGGGGTTTCACTCCCAGATGTTCTTCCTGCTGGAACGGTACAAAGGCCACCTAAAGCTGCAGCAACAGGAAGGCAACGCTCTCTTGGATCGTAGCATCTACGAGGACGCTGAAGTCTTCGCCTTCTCGATCCTCTCACCCCGCGACTGGCGGACATACCGCAACTACTACTACTTCTCCCTCCGCCGATTGCAACCGCCCCGTCTGGTGGTTTACCTGCAAGCCTCGCCGGATGTTTTGTTGTCCCGCCTGCGCTTGCGGGGGCGCCAATACGAGCGGGAGGTCACCCTGGACTACCTGAACCGGCTAAACATCCGTTACGATCAATGGGCCGGGCGGTTTCGCCGCTGCCCGCTTCTGCGGGTGGAGACGGACCGCCTGGACGTGGTCCGCTCCGGTCGAGACATGGAACAAGTGGTGATGGAGATTGAAGAAGCCCTGCACCGCCAGGAAAGCCACTCCCTCTTCGGTCCGTAACATGATACAGTGAGGTCGAAACGAAACAGAGGAGCGTTTTCGCTTGACGGAAAAAATCGTAGACGATTTGGGCGAGCTGTTGGCGATCCTGCCACCGGAAATTCGCCGAAATGTGGAGCAGTTTCCCCAACTGACCGACCTGATTGAAGTAGTGTTGGATTTGGGTCGAGTGCCGGAAGCTCGTTTTCCCAGTGAGTTCTTTTTTCTTTCCGAGAAACCGGTCAACCATACAGACATCAATTACGTCGTCGATCGAGTAGGCCGTTTTGGACCGGACCATCGCGCCGGTATCCCTCGTACGCTGCACCGGATCTCTTCCATGATCAACCGCCAAGGGGAAGTGATTGGGTTGACTTGTCGCGTGGGACGGGCGGTATTCGGCACGGTTGAAATCATCCGCGACGTAGTGGAATCGGGAGAAAGCATCCTGATCCTGGGCCGACCCGGCGTCGGCAAGACTACGTTGCTGCGGGAAGTGGCCCGGGTGTTGGCGGACGAGTTCAAGAAACGAGTGATCGTGGTCGACACATCCAATGAGATTGCCGGAGATGGCGATATCCCTCACCCTGCCATCGGCCACGCCCGGCGGATGCAAGTCCCCACGCCCGATATGCAGCACGAGGTGATGATTGAAGCGGTAGAGAACCACATGCCGGAGGCGATCATCATCGACGAAATCGGGCGAGAGCTGGAGGCAATGGCCGCGCGGACCATCGCCGAGCGCGGTGTGCAATTGGTAGCCACCGCTCATGGCAATACCCTGGAAAACCTGATCCAGAATCCCACCCTGTCTGATCTGATCGGCGGTATCCAGGCAGTGACCCTAAGCGATGAGGAGGCGCGCTATCGCGGTACGCAAAAAACCGTACTGGAGCGGCGAGCTCCACCCACGTTCGATATTTTAATCGAGATGAAGGACCGTGAGACCATCGCCATCCACCATGATGTGGCCGACACCGTGGATCAGTTTCTCCGGGATCGGATGCTCCCACCCGAGTTTCGTTCCCGCTCGCCGGAGAAAGCGCGTCAATTGCAAGAAGCCCTGGAGCGGCATCAGGTCCAAACCGTGGCGGAAGGGGAAGCAGCGGAGGTTGAAGCCCAAAAACCCAACGGTCCGGTGGCGATCTTTCCTTTTGCCATTTCCCGCAACCGTCTGGAGCGCACCATTCAAGAGATGGGGATGCGGGCTATCATCACCCGTAACATCAAGGATGCGCAGGTCGTGGTTACCGTCAAATCGCAGGAAAAGCGGCAACCCTATCTGTTGGCACAGGCCCAGGCTTTGAATCTGCCGATCTACATCCTCCGAAACAATACCAGCGCCCAGATTCGCTCGTTTTTGCGCAGGCTCTATGGTCTGCCGGAGCGGGAATGGGACCCTCGGGCGATGGAGAAGACGGAGGAGCTGATGATAAAGGTCCTGCGCAGCAAACAACCCGTTGAATTGCCGCCAGAGCCGCCAACGATCCGGAAACTACAGCACCAACTGGCGGAACGCTACGGCCTTCGATCGGAATCGCACGGCGAAGAGCCTTATCGCCGGGTGGTGGTCTTTCCACCAGGTCCGCACCCATGAAAGGTTTGTTTATCACGCTGGAGGGAATTGACGGTTCGGGCAAAAGCACTCAGGCCCAGTTCTTGGCCGAGCGACTTCGTTCGATGGAATTTCCGGTACTGGTCAGCCACGAACCGGGTGGCAGCTCAATCGGTCTGCAAATCCGTGCGGTTCTGCTGGCGCGAGAGAACATCGCGATGTGCGCCATGACCGAAATGTTGCTTTATGCTGCTGACAGGGCCCAGCACGTGCAGGAAGTAATCCGACCGGCGCTGGATCAGGGGCAGGTAGTGATCGTGACCCGGTACAATGACTCTACAATGGCTTACCAGAGTTGGGGACACGGTTTGTCTTTGCAGGAAACCGAGCGGGTCTGCACCATCGCCACGGGCGGCCTCTGGCCCCATTTGACGGTTGTATTGGACCTGGAACCCCAAACCGGCCTCAAGCGGACGCAAGGTGACAGGCTAGAGGCGGAAGGGGTGGCCTTGCAAGCCAAGGTCCGTGAGGCCTACATGGCGTTGGCAACCCATTATCCGGAGCGGATCCGGATCGTATCGGCCCAAGGAGAACCACAAGAGGTGTTCGAGCGGGTCTGGCATTGGGTCCTACACCTGCTGGAAAAGAATCCGCTGATGATAAAGGCAAGGAGGATCAAGGAGTGAAGTTGATCATCGCCGTGATACAAGACAAAGATGCGGAGGGGCTTCTTTCCGCACTGACTGTAAAAGGATATCGAGCAACGAAGATGGCTTCCACCGGCGGTTTTCTGCGAGAAGGGAACTCCACCATTTTCCTGGGAGTGGAAGAGGATGCCATGGATGAAGTGATCACGATCATCCGGGAACGGTGTCATCAACGCGAGCACTACATCAATCCTGCTCCCTATGCTCCTTCCGCTCCTGGAACCTATATCCCCTACCCGATGAAGGTGGAGATCGGCGGGGCCACGATTTTCGCTCTCCCCATCGATCGCTGGGAGCGAGTGTAAAGCTCTTCCGGCCCCACAAACCATGAACTGCTTCCCCGACCTGATCGGAAATTTGCGCGTCCGTGAACATATCGTGCGGACTTTGTGTCAACATCCGTCCCATGCTTACCTGTTTGCCGGGCCGGAAGGGGTCGGTAAATACCATTTGGCCGTTCGATTCGCCCAGGGGTTAGCCTGTCCGCAAGCCATCGAACAGCCATGCAGCTGCCAATCTTGCCGACAAATCGCGGCTGGGACACACCCGGATGTGCATTTGCTTTTGCCCCAGGGAGATACAGTGAAGCTGGAGGAAGCCAAGCGGCTACGGGATTGGGGCCAGTTTCAGCCTTTGGCCCTACGCTGGGTGATCAACATCATTGACCAGGCCGATCGATTGACAGCAGAAGCCAGTGCTTCCTTGCTGAAGCTGCTGGAAGAGCCGCCACCGCAGGTAATCAATATTCTGGTGACATCCCGCCCCCAATTCCTATTACCGACCATCCTTTCCCGCTGCCAACGTCTCTCGTTCCAATCCGTGCCCACGGGCCAGATCGAACAATGGCTCCGCCGGCAGGGTTGCACCGAGGCGGAGGCAGTGGCTCGCATCGCCGCCGGCCGGCCGGCTGAAGCGTTGCGATGGGCGGAAAAGGACCAATGGAAAAAGCGGCAGCGTTACCTGGAATGGTCCCTCCAAGTCGCTTCCGATAATTCCCCACTGGCAGTGGCAGATAAGATTCTAAAAGAAAAGGACAAGCAAACCTTGGTTGATTTTTTATCGGTCCTGCTTTCCCTTTGGCGAGATCTGGCCGTGGGACCGTTCGATCTGGCTGGGGTAGTCAATCGGGATCAAGCAACAAACATCATCCAGGTCGCCGCGGGAAGGCCTTCCTATCGTTGGGCCGAGGGGTGCCTGAGCATCGAGGAAACGCTGGAGCTGTTGGGGACGCCGGTAAACATGACCCTGCGCCTTCCCGCGCTCCTGCTCGTCCTGGCCCAAACCTGAACAGCGATGCAACAAGATAAGGAGAATCTGACATGAGTATAGAGACCCCGAAACAGGTCGTCGGGATTCGGATTGGGGAAGCAGGAAAAACGCAACTGTTCGACCCAGGCATTCTCTCGTTGCAAATGGGGGAAGAAGTGATCCTGGAAACCAGCCGCGGGATCGAAATAGGCGTAGTCGTTGGGGGGCTGCGGGATTTGGCAGAACAGGAATCCGGACAAACCATCCAGAGAGTGATCCGCAAGGGGACTCTTAAGGATCATGAACGCTTGGTGGAAAATCGAGAGGAAGAAAAAAGAGCCTTGCACCTTTGCCAGGAGAGGATCCGCAAGCATAAGCTGGTGATGAACCTGGTCTCCGTGGAATTTCTCTATGACCGGTCAAAATTCATCTTTTACTTCACGGCGGAGAATCGGGTGGATTTTCGCGAACTTGTGCGGGACCTGGCTTCCTGTCTACACAATCGGGTTGAGTTATGGCAGATCGGCGCCCGGGATGAAACCAAGGTTTACGGCGGGCTGGGTATCTGCGGCCGTTCTCTTTGCTGCGCCACGTTCCTCAAGGAATTCAATCCGGTCACCATCAAGATGGCCAAGGAGCAATCCCTGGCCCTCAATCCATTGAAGATCTCCGGCGTGTGCGGCCGCTTGATGTGTTGTCTGCGCTATGAATACGAGACCTACCGCGAGGCACGAGCGCGCTTACCGCACGAGGGAACGGCAGTCCGCACGCCGCAAGGTCCTGGCCGAGTGGTGGAGGTCTACGCCTTGAAGGAAACGGTATTGGTTGAGCTGGAAAACCAAGCA
>JAPLHX010000253.1 GCA_026389415.1 Coprothermobacterota bacterium
GATCGCCGCCATGGTGGTGGATTTGCCCGTCCCCGCCGCACCGGTCACCAGGATTAGCCCCCGCCGTTGCAACGAGAGCCCGGCCAGCAACTGGGGGAGACGAAGCTCCTCGAAGGAAGGGATGGTGAGCTTTACCTCGCGGAAGACAGCGGCGATCGTTTCTTTTTGCCAATAGATATTGACGCGATAGCGGCCAAGTTCCGGTTGCCAGTAGGCCAGGTTGACCTGCAGATCCCGGGCGAATACCCTCTTTTGCGCTTCGCTCATGATGGAAAGGGCAATCGCTTCCATTTCCGGTGGGGTCAACGGAGCGTGGTCAATCGGTACCAGTTGGTTGTAGATGCGCATGGTTGGCGGTGCGTCGACCTTGATGTAGAGGTCGGAGGCATCCATCTCTTTTGCGTTTCGCAACCATTGATCGAGTCCCATTCGCTCTTACCTCTTTGTTTCTTAGTATTGTACCGCTCGCACAACCCCCTTAGGGCGAATTGCGGGAAAACAGGGGAGTACCCAGGCGCATTTTCATCCGCACCTCCTCCATGGTCGACCGAGCCACTTGGCGCGCTTTCTCGGTGCCGAAAGCGAAGATCTCTTCCAGTTGGTCCGGGTGAGTCAGCAATTCCTGCCGCCGCATGCGGATTGGGTCCAGCAGCTCGTTTAGGATCCGAGCCAGGTTCCGTTTGTCTTCCACGCATCCCAACTGTCCCATGCGGCACGCTTCCGCGATGACCGGAGTGTTTCGTTTGTTGAATGCCTGGTGAAAGGCGAAGACGGTGCAGATGTTGGGATGACCCGGATCGTTCTTGCGGATCTTGGCCGGGTCGGTAACCATGGCGCTGACGCGGTTCCCTACTTCCGCCGCGCTATGGGCGAAGGCGATGTCATTCCCCAGGCTTTTACTCATTTTTTTCTGGCCGTCGATGCCGGGCAGGCGGGAGAAATCGGAAAGGAGAGCCTCCGGCTCGGGGAATGTTTCTCCATAGAGATGGTTAAAACGTCGAGCGATTTCCCGCGTCAATTCCAGGTGAGACAGTTGGTCGTCTCCCACCGGCACCACGTTCGCTTTGTAAATCAGAATGTCGGCCGCCTGCAGAACGGGATAACTCAGCAAACCGAGAGAGGCCAGACCTTCTTCCAGATGCATATCTTCCAGCTTGTCTTTCAAGGTGGGGATCCGTTGGGCCCGGGCAATGGTGACCAGCATATTGAACAGGAGATAAAGTTCGGCATGCTCGGGAATCGCTGACTGGAGAAAGAGCGTACTTTTATCCGGATCCAGCCCGACGGATAGGTAATCTACAAAAATACCGCGCGAACTCGCTCGAATCTCTTCCGGTTTCTCGTATCCGGTGGTGAAGGCATGATAGTCCGCAATCAAAAAGAAGCAATCGTACGTTTCCTGCAATTTGAGCCGATTCACGATGGAACCAATATAGTGGCCCAAATGCAATTGGCCCGATGCCCGATCTCCTGTCAGGATGCGCCTCTTATTCATTGGGTCGATCGTCCTTCCTTATTTTTACAAGTGTAGGAGTGGACTAGGGGCTTGTCAATTGATAATAGAATTTGGATAATGCTTTCATGTTGCGTACCCAGGGCGATTTCGCATGAAGGCAACTGTCATCATCAATCCGACCGCCGGCCGGGGAAGGGCTCTACGATTGCTGCCCCAAGTGGAGAAGACGCTGGTGGAATCCGGCCAAGACTTCACCGTGCGAGTGTCCCAGAGCCCGGAAGACCCTCCTCGGTTGGCTCGAGAGGCCATCGCGGCCGGTGCCCAAATGATCGTGGCAGGAGGGGGAGATGGTACCAGTCAGATGGTCGCGGGCGCCTTGGTGGGATCCCAGACGATCTTGGGCATCTTGCCTCTGGGCCGAGGAAACGACTTCGCCCGAGGACTCGGCATCCCCAAAGATCCCCTTGCCGCTTGCCGGATCCTGACGGAGGGCACGATCCGGGAAATAGACATCGGTCATGTGGGTCAAGATAAAATCTATCTGAACATGGCCGGGGCCGGGTTCGACGGGGAGGCCACCAGCCGGGCCAACCGGCTGCCGATCAAGGGCGCATTCGCCTATTTCCTCTCCGTGTTCCTGACCCTGATTTCCTTCCGGCCGGTAACCTTTACGTTGGAGCACGACCGAGGAACCTGGAAGGGAAAGGCGATGATGATCGGTGTGGCCAATAGCACCACCTACGGAGGCGGGATGCGATTGGCTCCCGACGCCAAAGTGGATGATGGACTGTTCGATCTGGTGATCATCAAGGAAGTAGGAAAGCTGGAATTCGTGCGGGTTTTTCCGCGGGTCTATCAAGGCACCCACATCTTGCATCCTGCGGTGGAGGTCTTGCGCACGACTTGCGTGCAGATGGCCTGCAGTGCTCCATTCGACCTCTACGCTGACGGAGACCGAATGGCTCCCCTCCCCTTGGGACTGGAAGTGGTCCCTCGCGCCTTGCGCGTGATGACTCCCCCACAAAAGGCGGCCAGTTTTTCCTGAGTTTCTTGCCAAGCCGTCAGGAGCATCAGATAATTACACTACTTTTTTAACTGGAGCCATGCCATGAAAACGATGGTGTTTGTGAACCCAACCGCCGCGCGAGGAAAAGCGCTGCCAATGGTGCCCGCGCTGAAGGGACAATTGGATCAGCTCGGTTTGGACTACACGCTGGAGATCTCTCCGTCGGCAGACGCGCTACCGCTCCTGGTTCGCCAGGCCGTCGCACAAGGCTACCAACTGATTGTGGCCGGTGGTGGCGATGGCACCGCACACATCGTAGGAGCAGCCCTGATTGGAACCCAAGCCACCCTCGGTGTATTACCGATGGGCCGCGGCAACGACTTTAGCCATGCTCTGGGCATTCCCCGTGATTTGGCGGGAGCCTGCCGCATTCTTCGGGATGGGATCCCGGTGAAGATCGATGCCGGTCGGGCACAGACCGGTCAGTATTACCTGAACATGGCCGGAGCCGGGTTCGACGGGGAGGTCAACCGCCTGGGAAATCAAATTCGGTTTCTCAAAGGGGGATCCGCCTACACTTATGCCACCCTGGTGGAATTGTTCCGTTTCAAGGCGGGTCTCTTCACGCTGAAGTATGACCAGGGAACCTGGCAGGGCAAAGCCCTGATGTTGGCCATCGGCAATTCCCCGGTGTATGGCGGCGGGATGCGCGTCACCCCCAACGCCAAGCTGAACGACGGCCTATTCGACGTCTGCGTGGTGGGAGATCTGGGCAAGATCGATTTCCTGGCCACCTTTCCCAAAGTGTTCAAGGGAACGCACATGTCCAACCCAAAGGTGTTCGGCTTTCAAACCCGGCGGATCGAGATCGCCGTGGACAAAGACTACAAGTCTTATGCGGACGGGGACTTTTTCTCTGACCTGCCGATGACGCTGGAAGTAGTACCCCAAGCTCTGACGGTTTTTGTGTCGAAGGAAAAATCCCCTGCACTGATCTAACGTCGCGCGCGTTTTCCGATTCTTGAGATCCTGATAGAAGGAGGCCGCATGGAAGGACTAGGGAGGATCTTTACCGACTGCGATCCCGATCATCAGCGCGGGATTTTTCGTGCCAAGTCCAAGAAACTGATCGACAAGGTGACCACCGTACCGGAGGCCGTCCGCAACTTGGTTCGTGATGGGGACTACCTGGCCGTGGGCGGGTTCGGGGGTGTCCGCATTCCCACCGCGCTGCTGCATGAGATCGTGCGCCAGAAAAAACAGCATTTGGGCTTTGCCGGCCACACTTCCACCCACGATTGCGAGATCCTGGCAGCGGGGCGCTGCTTCGACCGCTGTGACGTTGCCTATGTGATCGGCCTGGAGGCGCGCGGCATTCCCAAGATGGCTCGCAAATACTTTGAGAGCGGAGCGGTGGAATGCACCGAATGGACCAACGCCACCCTTTCCTGGCGATTGCGAGCGGCCGCCATGGGGATCTCCTTCATCCCTGTCCGCAGCATGCTGGGTACGGATACCGGTCTTCACAGCGCCGCCAAGGAGATCCTCTGTCCGTTTACCGGCCAGAAGTATTTCGCCGTGCCCGCCCTGTTCCCGGATGTGGCTCTGATCCACGTGCATGAGTCCGATACGTTTGGCAACGCCCACCTGCGGGGCATTCAAGTGTCCGATCAAGACCTGGCCCGTGCATCCAAGAAGGTGATCCTTTCCTGTGAACGGCTGGTGTCCACGGACTTCTTTCGCAATGATCAAGAGCGGACCACGATCCCCTACTACTTGGTGGATGCGGTGGTGGAAGTGCCATTTGGCAGTTACCCGGGCAACATGCCCTATGAATACTACTCGGACGAAAGGCACCTGCAACAATGGATGGTGGCCGAAGAGACGCCCCAGGATTACCAGGCCTTCCTGGACAAGTACATTTTCAACACTGCCGATTTCGGCGAGTATCTGGCTTTGTGCGGGGGGAAGAAACGGATGCAGCAACTGCGAGACCTGGAGTTCCTGCGGCCGCCACAAGCAGAGGAGGTGGAGTGAAGATGATCTCGACCGAATACAACGGAATGGAACTCTTGGTTTGCGTGGCATCGCGCTACCTGGAAGATGGGTCCTCCGTCTCCGTGGGTACCGGTCTGCCCGTAGCTGCAGCCATGCTGGCCCAAAAACTGTACGCTCCGAACTTGCTGGTGATCTTCGAAGCGGGTGGCATCGCTCCCCTGCTGCCCACCATGCCCATCTCCGTGGGCGATTCCCGTACGACCTACAAAGCGATCCAGGCCACCTCAATGACCGAGGTGATGGACACTCTGGCTCGCGGATTGGTCGATATCTGCTTCTTGGGTGGCGCCCAGATCGACATGTATGGCAACCTCAACTCAACCATGGTCGGAACGGACTACCGTCACCCCAAGGTGCGTTTTCCCGGATCCGGGGGAGCCAATGACTTCGGTTCTCTGGCCTGGCGAACGATTGTGGTCAGCCCCCAGAGTGTGCGCCGTTTTGTGACCAAGGTGGACTTCATCACCACCCCGGGCTACCTGGACGGTCCCGGCGCTCGGGAAAAGGCGGGTCTTCCGCCCGGCACAGGGCCCTACAAGGTGATCACCAATCTGGCCGTGCTGGGGTACGATCAAGAGAGCAAATGGATGCGGGTGGAATCGGTTCACCCGGGTGTGACGTTAGACGAAGTGAAGTCGAATACGGGATTCCAGCTTCTGGTGAAAGATCCGCTGGAGACCACCGAAGCGCCTACCGAGCAGGAGCTGCGCATGCTGCGCGAGGAAGTGGATCCATTAAAGCTGGTGATCGGCAGGGAAGCGAAGTAAATTCCCGACTCGGCAGTGCAAATCCCGTGGGAGGATGTGGAATGGCAGATTTGGAAAAGCAACTTTCAATCACGTATCTCAAATTCTGGGGGCACGCCTTTTTTTCTCTCGCGCAAAACGGGGAAACATTGGCCATCGATCCCTACCTGGCCCAAGGTCCAATTCCATCTTCGTTCCGCCCTACTCTGATTTGCGTAACACACGGTCACGGGGATCATCTGGGGGAAGCAATTCCCCTCTCCTTGCGGAGTGCAGCGCCGATTTTGGCGGTCTCCGAATTGGCTCGATACTGCAAGGCGCAAGGAGCGGACGTGAGGCCGGCACAACCGGGCGGCAGGATCGCTTTCCCGTTTGGTTGGGTGGAATTGGTACCGGCCATCCACAGTTCCTCCGGGCCGCAAGGGGAATACCTGGGGGTGGCTGCCGGCTTGCTGATTGAGTGGTTTGGCCGCGTATTCTACCATGCCGGGGATACAGCCCTCTTTTCGGACATGGCTCAGTTCAAACAGAAGGGTCCCATTTTTGCGGCGATGCTGCCGATGGGCGGGTTGTACACGATGGGGCCGGAGGATGCGTTGGCGGCAGTCAAACTGCTGGAACCGGAGATCGTGATCCCGATGCATTACGGAACCTTCGCGGCCATCGAGCAGGACGTTCATGCCTTTGGGCAGCTAGTGGAAAAGGAGACAAATTCCCGCTGCCTAATATTAGAACACGGGCAGGAAAACTCGATCTGAAGCGATCGGATCTCCGCCAGCCAGATCGCTTCTTCGATGAAGCGGGACGATCCGCGAGCTAGCTAGGGTCGCACTGTGCTGTATTCAGCGTCCTCGTACGCGAGGATCGGCGTGCCCAGTTCGATATCCACCACGAAGAAGGCATTGCCGGCGACTTGCCCTTGCCCAAGCCCCGGCACCTCCACCAGCAGCTCGGCCCCGTTCGGTAGAAACCCGACCGGCATCGCGCCCGGAGTCGGATAGACGGCACGCCGAACACCGGTGTCCAGATCATAGGCATAGCAGCCTTCCTGGTCGGAAACCGCCAACCATTTCCCGTCTTCGGAGAACGCCTGAACGTAGGCATAGGAAGAGTCCTCGGCCACCAGAGTAGGGTAAGCGGCAGGATCGCTCAAGTCGTAGATCCACAAACCGCTATCGGTACCGACTGACAGTTTCATCCCGCCGGCATCAAAGACATAGCCGGAGAATACATTGGGGATCTGCAGGATCCGCCCGCTATCGTTATAAATATCCAATGAAATCCCTTCGCTGATATAGGTGAAAGCAGCCAGCATGCCGGCCGCAGACAACGTACCCTTCACAGTTTCTCCCTTAGTCCCAATTGGGGTCATCTCGCTAGGAACCAGCGGCACCAGCCAGAGGGTGCCGGAAACGTCCGAGGTCGGGTCATCATAGAGCAGGAACT
>JAPLHX010000099.1 GCA_026389415.1 Coprothermobacterota bacterium
GCCTGGTTTCCCAGGTGGTTGTATTCGTGAAAATGCAGGGCGATCTCGTGCCCACGACTCTGCAGATCGCCAAAAAGGGACGAACCCTGTTCCGCCAGGATTTGGCTGAAAGGAGTCTGCGCCTGCAATGTCACTTTCCCCCCGTGGTCTTCCACGATCTGGACCACGGTTTCCATGTCCCCCAGTTGGCGCTGGAAGAACGCGGGATCATGAAAATCCTGGGACGCGTCCTTTTTTGGCCCCTGCCCGCCAACCAAAGTACTGACCTGGGCACCAAAGGGTTCCACGTGCATGCCCACACCCACCAAGAGGACCGGCTTTGGATTGTCGGAGGGAGTAGTGCTTGATGCAGTAGGACTGGAGACGGTCGAGCTGGAACTCACAGCGGTGGAAGATGAAGCCGGTGACACCACCACGCAAGACACAGACAGTACGCCCACCAGCAATAGGCTTATTCCCATCGATACCGTTCGTTTCCACATTTTTGCTACCTCCCACTGCAGTTTTCTTACGGATAGGATGTCACCACGATATGAACCTGCCGCAAACTTGGGTTGAAGAGCCAGTAAAGATTTCGCCTTTCGATCAGGAAGATCCCTGGTAGAGCCCGATTGGAAATGGGAGGCTTTCGCAAACAGGTGTCAGAATCGTACAATCACATTCGCAGGAGACTTGATAAACCGGACCCGGAGGAGAATCGGATGAATCAAACGAAGAAAACGAAACCGACGCGCGCGGCATTGCTCGTGATCGATGTGCAAAGGGGACTGTTTGAAAGGGCCACGCCGATGTACCGCCCGGAAGAGGTGCTAGGAAACATCAATATCCTCGTGGATCGGGCGCATCGGGCCGGCGTTCCTGTCATCTACGTGCAACACGCCAACGAAAACACATTGGTCAAAGATTCCGTCCGTTGGCAGTTGCATCCCGCGATCCAGCCGCTGGAAGAGGAGCGGATCCTCCATAAGCGTCATCCCAACGCTTTCGAAGAGACTCCCTTGGACCAGGAACTGCGGGCAAGGGGTGTCCAGCAGTTGGTGATTACAGGGATGCTCACCCACGGCTGCGTACGCGCGACTTGTATCGGAGCCCACCAATTGGGGTACCAGGTCGTTTTGGTGGAAGACGGGCACACCAACTTCAGCCCGCGGGCATTGTGGCTGATTCGCCATTGGAACCGCAGCCTGGCCAAAAGCGGGATCGTGACAGTGAAGGCGACCCGGGAAATCGAGTTTCAATAGCGCACGGGTTTGGTTGACGACGGATTGGATCTGCCTGGGGGTATCATCACGCGACTCGATGGATGCATGCCCCCCATCAATCAATCCTAGCGCTGCGGTTTGCTCCTTCTGTGCAAGCTCCTTACCACACCGGTCCGGTGTCTAGATACCCCAACAGCTTTTCGTACCCCGAGGCCATGCGCACGCCCTTGTGGCTTTGAAAGGACTCTTCGCCCCAGCCGTAGAACCAGTCGCTGGGCTGGCAGTCCGAGAAGTGTTGGATCACCGAACTCTCCAGCAGAGGGCCGCGTCCCAGAGCGCGGTCGATCAGAGTGACCGTCTCCGCTCGCACGATCGGGGCATCCGGATGGAAGGTGCCGTCCGGCAGACCCTCGATGATCCCCAGGACATAGGCCGTCTCGATCTCCCTGATCGCCCAATGGCCGGAGATATCGGGGAACGGTGCAGCAGGAAGGAAGGCCACCGCATCGATACCCCGGGCCCGGATCATGGCCACCGCCACATTGGCGCGTGTGGCCGGGTCGTCCGGCCGGAAGGTACCGTCGGGAAAGCCCGTCATAATGACGAGACGATGCACGGCTTCCACGTATTTGAAGGTCCAGTGGTTGGGGGGGACGTCGGAATAAAATTGCTGGCCGGTGACGGTGTTCTGCAAATGCAACAAGCGGGCGATGATGGCAGCGATCTCCCCGCGGGATACGTTTCGTTGGGAGCCGAATGTGGCGCCCAAATCCCCGGTGTAGCCTTTGATGTAGGCCTCGTGGAT
>JAPLHX010000092.1 GCA_026389415.1 Coprothermobacterota bacterium
AATCGGGTTCCGTCGGCCGACAACCGGACGATCAGGGAGACGACGTTTGCGAGGATTGCCAGGAATCAGAAGAGGAATCGGAGAATGATGATTGAATGCGCGTATTTCGGGGAAAGAGGGGACAGATTGAGTTTCCACCCGTCAACTGTCACCGTTCCAGCGATCTACGCGTCAGCTCCACCTGCCGCAACGGTTTCTTTTACCCAACCTGCAAAACTTTCCGCCTTTTCTCCCTGTCGGCAAGGCAACAACTAAATCTGTCCCCAAAATCAAAGTTTCAAAAATTAGCATGACAGGCGGCACTGAACCAGGGTGGTAATGGGGAGATTAAAACGGTTCCCTTCTCCGGCTGCCTTGAATAATCAGTGGCTGTCCCCAATTCTTGCCGCCCAATTCTTGCCGAATGGGATCAGTGTAAGAACGTCTGCATGAGTTAGTCAACAATTGAACAACGTCCCTGAAGTTTATGTGCACCTGGACCTCTGACAGACTGTTGTCAGGGCAGTTGATTCATCCTTTCCTTGACCCTGCTTTGCGCGGGGTAAATCGATTGGGAGGGGAGATTCTATGAAAGTAATCGTGATTCTGCTGACCCTAGGTGCAGCCATTGCCATTTTTGTGGCGGGATGGAACATGAATCAAATTCAAACGGAAGATGGCAACTCCATCATGGAGCACTATTACAGGGATATGGGCGTTGCGGTGATGGGCGTGGCTGCACTCGTAATGGGACTTGGGTTGGCTGTCTCTTCGCTCCCCGATTTGGGGGGTATCCTGACTGCTGTCAGCTTGAAACGTGACGCTGAACGAGTTTTGCCACCTGCCGCTCCGTCGTTGCCGGCTAACCCGAGGGAATGAGATGGGTTGGATTTGGATTCTGGCTCTCAACGTTCTCTGGGTGGTGGCCTGCTACAACCTGGCCAAGAACAAAGGGTATTCCACCGGCTGGGCTATCTTCTGGGGCCTGATCGGCGGCTTGATTGCGCTGATCGTGTACGCGGTGCTGCCCAGTCGGAGAACGATGGGGATCTGCCCCTCCTGCGGGCGTGGTTTAGACAACGCATTCGTGGCCTGCCCTTACTGCGGTCATCAGCGGACCGCCGTTTGAGAGGAACCTGCTACCGTTTCCGCCGATCTGCCGGTAAGCTTGGTATAATGCCAAGTGTAGTAGTGCGCCACACAACGGGAAAAGGTGGTGAAGCTGCGTGAGTGAAGAAAAGACTGGCCACCGGCAACGGTTGCGGGAGGGATTTCTAGCCGGTCGGATTCAGGCCCAGGATGAGGTTGCCTTGCTGGAGCTGCTGCTGTCGTACGCTATTCCGAAGGCGGACATTCAGCCACTGGCCGAGGTCCTGATCCGTGAATTCGGCAGCCTGGACAAAGTGCTGGCGGCGGATTTCCAGTCGCTGTGCCAGGTGAAGGGGTTGAAAGGGTATACCGCTACGCTGATCAAGTTAGCCGATCGGATTCGCGTACAATGTCCACAGACTTCCACACAACCACACCGGCAAAAACCAGGGCAACCGCCGCTCTTCGAAGAAGCGGAAGTTCCGGGGATCCCGGCTTCACTCATATCGCCCGCTTCACAGCCGCTCAAGTCATCCTCACGCTCGCTTGCGAAATCGCCTATACCTACAATACTCCTCGCAACAAAACCGATACCCTCTGCACCCAAGCGCAAGCCCCCGGCTCGCCCGCGAACGGGTCTCTTTGGCAAAGCGATATTGAAAGAAGCGATCGAGTTCCTGCCCCAACTTCCCGAAACAGAATCACTAGAAGAGATCCGCCCGTTCTTGGAAAAAAACCTTCCCTTCAATGCCATCCAGACTCGCGTCCGTTACGCGAACTACATCCTCCAGCGGATGTTTCCCACCGGTATCGCCGACTCTCCCCTGCGACAGTTCGCCCGGCATTTCGCCGGAACTCAGGAGCTCCGCGACACCTGCTTCTACCGGTTCTGCATCGCGGAGCCGCTGCTTCCCACCGTCATTGAGGAGTTGCTTCTCCCTGCCATTGGCTACGGCCATTTGTCGCGATTCCAGTTACGCGATTTACTCTATCGCCGATTTCCTCAATCTAAAAGCATCAATGACTGCGCTAGGGCGATGGTGGAGGCACTGGTCTCAGCCGGAATTGTCAAGGCGGACAAACAGAAACTTTACTTTGGTTACCGAGACATCCGGCTCGCCTCGTTTGCCTTCGTGCTAGCCAGCGAATTCCCCGAACCGGGGATGTACGATTTGGCCAAGTTGGAACAGAATGGAGCTCTCCGGGCCATGTTGTGGAAACCAGATCAGGTGCTGCCTACACTATACGAGCTGCGAAACCAGGGGTTAGTGGACAAGGTTTCCGAGATCGACACTGTGCGGCAGTTCACATTGCCCTTCACACTAAGCCAGATGGTAGAAAAATTGGTGAAGGCATGACCGGAGAGGAGGGGTCATGAGGGATGCGGATATCATCCTCGCGATTCAGCAAAAGCTGGCGGTTCCGGTGGGGCGGCATCTCTATGGGGTGATCGGGAATTATCCTGAGCTGACTCGGTTTGAGAATGCTTTGCGGCAAGCTCGAGATACGAACGGAAAACCCTATCCCAAGCCGAACTCCGTGACGGACGGCATCCTGGACGGAATACCGGATGACACGTTCAAAACGGAAGCGGGCTTGGAAACCAAGCGGCCCGAGGTGGCCTTCGCATTGGTATATAACTCGTTCAAAGATTTCTTGCGCAAAACGCTTACGGGTAAGGGCCTGACCGTTCTGAAGGATCTGGAATTGCTGTTCGCGTACCATGTGGACCTGAGCGAATTGCGCGTGCGTGCTGCTGACCGGGACCTAGTGTTGCTCCTGCTCCCAGGCAAGCGCGAGGCTGACCGCGTCCGCCTGTTTCCCGAGCAACCGGAGGGCAGTTGTGCCTTGCCCACCAACCTAATCCCCGAGGATCACTTGTGGGTGTTGGAGAAAGAATGGCTCTTGGCATCATGAGCACGTGAAAGAACAGGAGGAAAGCCGCATGAAGCTCTTCCAGCCCAAAGCCCCCCAAATGCCGGAGGGTTACTACTCCGGCGATAAGCCGAATCCGAACCTACGAGCGTTCGTGGAGCAGCATATTAAGGAGAATCCCTACGATCCGTTAAACGACGACTACAACGTGCCCGCCTTCGACAAGCCGATAGAGACCACCAAAGCCACAGCTATTTACAACATGCATACCTACTGGTCGAAAAAACCGCACGATGCCATCCGCCAGTACATCCGCCACTACACCAAATCCGGCGACCTGGTACTCGACCCCTTCTGCGGATCGGGTGGAACGGCACTAGCCGCGCTGATGGAGGGACGCAAAGCCATTGCCATTGACCGCTCCCCGGCCGCCACCTTCATCACCAAGAACTATTGCACGCCGG
>JAPLHX010000028.1 GCA_026389415.1 Coprothermobacterota bacterium
ACTTTCCTCCGAAATCCCGGCGATTCGACCCAGCAACAAACCCGCAAGGATTTGACCTTCGGGCGACGGCACCGCTTGAGTAATCGCTTGGCCGATGTGCGTCTGCGCATCGAGCCAAAAACGCCCGAACGGAGTCAGTGCGCAGCCAAGCGTTTCCGCTTGGCTGGCACCGAACGTCCAAAAACTCCCCTGGGTCCGCAAGTAGAGCGCAAACTCATCACTGGGTCGAGTCAGCTTGCCGCTCAGGCGAATGACATCCCCTTGTTCCAGCGCCCCCTCCTGCCAGATCCGGACATAAACCTTCCCCCGATGCGGAAGGAACTGATCCCCATCTTTCGAGAGGGAGCATTGCAGGAAGAAGCGAGTGGACCCCTCCTCCACCTGGGGTGCGTTTTCCACGATACCGACCAATTCGGTATGTCCCTCCTGCCAAACCGAAATCGACTCATGGCTTGCCAGAGCGCTCAGCCAATAACCGGTCGGAATGGCCAAGGCCAGCAGCAGAAACCAAAAGCTGAGATGAAAACGCCTGATCAGTCCCAGCCATAGAAGGAGACCGGCCGCGGCAAACGCTACGGCGATTTGCCAGGTGGGATAAAGGAAAAAACCGGCGATGATGCCCGCCAGGAAAAGCACGGTCCAAAGGAAAAGAGGGCGCCCGAGAAGCGGCTTCACTTACTGGACAGTGATCAGTTCACGGATGGCTTCAAACCGCTTGTCGCCGATGCCGGAGACTTCCTTGATATCTTCGATGGTTTGGAAAGGCCCTCGCTGGGTTCGGTAATCGATAATCCGCTGGGCCAGAACCTCTCCAATTCCAGGGAGGTTCTCCAACTCCGCTTGGTTGGCAGAATTTAGGTTGATCTTGCCGGTTCCGGTGGAAGGTGAAGCATTCGGAACGCCCGGCAGCATCCCGGAAGCGAAAGGTTGGAGTGCGCTTAAGAATTTGATCGGCACTACCACCTTTTCACCATCCTTCAGCAACGCAGCAAGATTGAGGGCGTCGGTATCTCCATCATAGGTGGGGCCTCCGGCCAGATTTACGGCATCGGCCACCCGCGATCCACCCGGAAGCTTGTACAATCCAGGCAGTTGTACCGCCCCTGCCACATGCACCCAGACCTCGCTTGGCCCGGCCGGCGATTCGCTCTCTTCCAAGATGATTTGCGGCGATTGGGAGCAACTTGCCAGGAATACCACGATCACCATTGCACAGCCAAGCAAGGCAAAGCGCCGAACGTGCGTTGTGATGAGGCAAAATCGCCGCTTCTTCATAGATCTTGTGTTCCTCCAACCACGAATTGTACTTTCATCGTATTTTTCTCCGGCGGGTTTGTCAAAAAAAATATTATGCTACCCCCCTTGACTCTCCCCTTATGGGATGGTCTACGCTGTTCTAGAAATGATCAGGAAATGGAGTAAAGTGTTGGCATGTTGAGGATCGGTGAGTTTTCCCGGCTAGGAAATGTGTCTGTGAAAGCGCTGCGTTACTACGATCAGTTGGGGTTGTTGAAGCCGGCACAAATCCACGGGCGGACCGGATACCGATTCTATGCCTTGGATCAGCTGCCGCGGTTGCATCGGATCCTGGCGCTGAAGGACCTGGGCTTTCCGCTCGAGCAGATCGCCACGCTCCTGGCTGAAGGTTTGCCTGCCACCCAGTTGCGCGGCATGCTGCGCATGCGACGAGCGGAAGTGGTCCGCCAAGTGGAGGAAACGAAAGCGCTGCTGGACCGAGTGGAAGCCCGGTTGGCCTTGATCGAGCAGGAAGGTCGTTCCCCGGCATACGAAGTGCTCCTAAAGAAAGCAGCCAACTGTCGAATCGCATATCTGGCGGATATCTTGCCCAGCTATCATGAAGCTGGGCTGTTGGTGGATCGCTTGTTCGATTCTCTCTCTTCGCTCTTCCGGAAGAATTGCATCCCCATTGCCGGTTCCAGGATGGCTCTCTACTACGAAGAAACCACAGAGGGGATCCCGGTCGAGGTTGCCTTCCCTCTCAAGCAAGCGCTACCAAGCCTGGGACCAGCTAGAGTACGGAACCTGCCGGGAAGAGAGATTGCTTGTGTTGTGGTTGCAGGTCAATGGAACCGGATTGCGGAAGCCTATGCCGCCATCCTGCGGTGGATCGACCTGAACGGTTACCGCGTGGATGGCCCAACGCGGGAGATCTATCTGGAGTTTTGCCAGGATGACTCCTCCCGCCACGTCATCGAGATCCAATTCCCGGTGGCGAAACGATGGAAAGGAAGGGAAGGAACAGTGGAATCAAAAATCGTCACGTTGGATGCGTTTCAAGTGGTGGGCATGCTGTATCAGGGTAAGAACGAGCACGAGGAAATCAGCCGGATGTGGCAGAATTTCATGCCGCGGATGGAGGAGATCAAGCATTTCACGAATGCCCTGGGTGAAGTGTCGTTCGGGATCTGCTACACGCCCCAGGAGCCAATAGAGCCGGGAGATTTCCATTACATTGCCGCTCTGCCCGTTTCCGAGCTGACCGATATTCCGGAAGGGATGGTGGGGAAGGAGATTCCGGCGCAAACCTACGCAATGGTGGAAGCGCACGGAATCGGAGAAATCGGGCAGGCATACGACTTCATCATCAAGCAATGGTTGCCGACTTCCGGGTACCAAGCGGTGAATGCTCCCGACTTCGAACTGTACCCGGAATCGTTCCGCGATAACGGCAAGGATCCGCTCTACATCTATTTCCCGATCCAGAAAAGGGAGTAAGCCTTAATTCCGGAAGGGCTTCAAGCTGAGCAGGATCGGGATGGAGATATAGGCGTAGGAGCTATATCCGGGAACCAGCAAGGCCAGGATCATGGCGACCAAACTGACAGCGGGTACGATCAATCCCCGCCGACGCCCACGGGCAATGCGAGCTTGCGACAGGTCGGGATCCACCAATCGATGCTTGTAAGTGGCATAAACCCAATTCACCCAAAACCCCAAACCAATCAGAAACAAATCGAGGGCGAAAATAAGTTCCACCAGCCAATCCCCGTTGTAATCCCCGACCAAAGATGTCGCATAGGGGACCAAGACCACGAACAACATCGTAAAGATATTGATCCAGATCAAACGACCGTCGGTACGCTTGATGTTGTGAAATCCCACATGATGGGTCATCCAGAACGTCGCCAGCAAGATGAAACTGAGGGCATAGTTAAAAATGTCCTGCCACTGGTTAAACAACTCCCGATGCAAGAGACCTCCGCTCAAATCCATCGTCTTTGGCAGGTCAATGGTCAGCACGAGCAAGGTCATCGCAAACGTGAAAATACCGTCCACCAGGTTCGATAGGCGATTGGTGGTCATCCAGATGCCGACTTGTCCAGGCGTAACGTCGTCTATAGGATCACTCATGTCGCGATTCTAGACGATTGCAGTGCGATCTTCGAATCCTTGCCTAACAATGGTTCCGGCCAGAGCGGGTTGGTGGGGGATGTCCCAAAACAATGGACGGAAAGTGTACACTAGGGGTATGTCATTCATTATCACCCTGTACGTGCGCGAAGGGATGGTCATGGCCAGTGACAGTCGTCTTTCCCTAAACAGAACTCGGTCTGAAGAGGGGAAACGGGTTTTGGAGACCGCAATCTGCCAATCAGACGCAGTGTATAAAACTTGCCTAGCGCAAGGGCGCATCGGCATCTCTACCTACGGCGTGGCTGATGTGCAGGGGGTACCGATCGCAGGATTCATCGAGTCTTTTCTGAACGAACACCTACCGGAAAACTGCCCGGTGGATGAGGTTCCAGCGAAGCTGCTGGGCTATTTCCATTCCTTGGCGGGCCCGCCGGATACCGGATTCCTGGTGGCTGGCTACAAAGCCAACGGCCAGGCGATGGAACAACACCTCTGGGAAGTGACCGTAGCAGCCAACGAGTGCTGCCGGGTCAATGCACCTGGCAATCATGGCGCCTCCTGGCGGGGAGTGACCGATGTCCTCGCCCGGTTAATTCAGCCGGTCGGCGTTCAAGCAGAGGGCAAGTTCGAACCCTATCCCTCCTATTCGATCGAGTGGGGGTATTTCACCCTGCAGGATGCTATCGACTACGCCATTTTCGCGGTAAAGGTCACCATCGATGAAATGCGCTTTCACACGAGAGCAGAAACGGTAGGCGGCCCGATTGATGTACTGGTGATCAAACCGCATGAAGCATTCTGGGTACAACATAAGGAATTGCATGGACAGCACTGAAAGCACAATGCTAGCTGCCATCGCCTGGTTGAATGGACGGCTTCTCCCGCTATCAGAGGCGGTCGTTTCGATAGACGATCGCGGCTTCCAATTCGCCGATGGGGTGTACGAAGTGCTACGGGTTTACCACGGCCAACCGTTTGCCTTTCGCGAGCACTTTGCCCGCTTGGTCCATAGCGCCCGTGCGATCTTGTTGGAACTGCCTCTGACAGAAGCAGACCTGAAGGACATCTGCTTGGGCTTGATTGATCGGAATGGGCAGCAGGAAGCGGAGATCTATCTCCAACTGACCCGCGGTGTGGCACCTCGTTCCCTCCAAATCCCGACCAGTGCAACACCTTCATTACTGGTTGCAATCAAACCGCCGCGACTAGTCGCGTCCGCATTGCGGCAGGACGGTGTCTCCATGATCACCGTAAACGATGATCGTTGGGCTCATTGCGACATCAAAGCCACCGCCCTGCTGGCCAATGTGTTGGCACTGGCTCGGGCAAATCAGGTCGGTGCCTACGAGCCCCTCTTTGTGCGAGACGGCTTCGTCACGGAGGGAGCGTCCAGTAACTTTTTTCTTGTTTGCGGCGGATCTCTGGTGACGGCCGTCGCGGACTGGCGGATCCTGCCAGGAATTACGCGCCACTTCGTGGTGCAATTGGCCCAAGAACTGGGAATCCCGCTGGAACAGCGCAATATTCCGCACCAGGAGCTGGCGGAGGCCGAGGAAGCGTTCCTGACCAGCACCTTTCGTGAAGTCCTGCCGGTAACCCGTATCGACAGTCGTCCGGTGGGTGACGGACGACCCGGTTCGCGGACACGGGCGTTGCAGGATGCATTCCAACAGTTGTTGCCGTGACTCTATAGCTGACCGCATTCCGATGAGACCGAACGCTATCTGCTGCTTCTTTGGAGAAGGGATATGAGATTTAGAAACCTGCTTTCCATCACTTTGGGACTGGCGGTTGGTTGCGGCTTATCTTACATCAGCTATCGGCGTAGCCAAGTCCGCGCGCTTCCCCCCAACCAGCGTACGTTCCCCAAGCGCATTTTCAACCTGGCCGGCTTTCGTCGTTCGATGCGTGACTTCCTGGCTTATGGGGTCCAACTGCAGCGCGCCCGACAATCCGGTCGCATCGACAAGCCATTTGCCGAACGGTTGATGCTCGCTGTAAGTGTGGTCAACGGTTGTCGCGCCTGCTGTACTATGCATTCCCGCTTTGCCTTGCGCGCCGGCGTTTCGACCGAGGAAATTCAGAGATTCCGGACGGGTGACTGGGCGGACGCCCCCGCAGAGGAACTAGTGGCTCTGCTTTTCGCCCAGCATTTCGCCAAGTCTGGAGGGGCCCCGACGCCGGAGGCATGCACCCGCCTGACGGAAACTTATGGGGATGCCAAAACCCGTGATCTGATGGCCTTCGTTCGTTTTGCGCAACTGACGAATTTGTTCGGCAACACGGCGGAAGCTCTCTGGAGCCGACTGCTTGGGGTTCCGGCTCCGCGGAGCGCATGGTGGCAGGAGGGAAGCGTCCTCTTGCTTGGCATCATCCTGCTTCCAGCAGCAATGCTGCGCAATCGATAGAAATACCAAAACCTTCCCCGCCCCTGGCGGTTTCTCGTAAAACAAAGACAATGCTGCCCGGCAACGGCCGGCACAGTATGCGCAGCAGCAAGGGGGGAACTTCCCGGGTGCCGACGGAAATGGAACCAGGAATGAGCTAGTGCGATCCTGCTTGACTCAGTGGCGCCAGAAGGACCCGGCCAGCGCGCCTAACCCTCCGATGATCAGGAAAATCGGCCACCACTTGCCCCAATCCAAATCGAATAGGAACATCACAGCCACGGCCAGCAGGACGAAACCTCCGATCAGGGATCCGCGCGCACCGTACGAGACCTTCCCTTCTGCGCGGTAGATGCTGAACGCGGAGGCAAACGAACCAATGGCCGGGATCAGGATAAACAATGCCCACCAGTTCCAATGGCCGAAGGAAATCGCGCCCGTATTCTGCAGCAAGAATACGACGCCGACAGCGATCAGGACAAATGCCCAGATCCAGGCGCTGGAGTACCCACCGCGGTGGCGATGGCGGCGGTCGTCTTCCCAGCCCCAGGACTGTTGTGGCCGGCTCTCAGAATTGGGTGATTGCTGCTGCGGCGGCGGGTTGGACGGTTGGCCTGGAGGTGGATTTGGATCAACGGGTGGTGGATTCTGGCTCATAACGAAACCCCTCCTTCTCTCTGTTCAAACTTGTGGATCTATGGCACTATCTTAGTCGGTTCCCGCTCGTTTGGCTACGACACTCCGACCTTTCACCCGTGTTTTTGTCGTGAATTCTGAAGCAATTCCCAGGGAAACTCTCCCTTGCGGCTGCGCAAATCGGTACAATAGCATGAACATCATCGAAGGAGGGTTCCAATGACTTTACAGGCTGGCGAAGGATACATCCCGGTGGACGGAGGGCGCGTTTGGTATCAGATTGTGGGTTCTGGAAACGCGATCCCTCTTCTCTGTCTGCATGGCGGCCCAGGTTTCTGCCACGATTATCTGGAAACGTTGGCCGATCTCTCCCCGGAACGGCCGGTGATCTTTTACGATCAGTTAGGCTGTGGCAATTCCGAGCGCCCCACCGATCCGTTCTTGTGGATCCCCGAGCGTTTCGTCGTCGAATTGGCGCAAGTGCGGTCTGCCCTCGGGTTGGATCGAGTGCACATCCTGGGGCAATCCTGGGGATCGATGCTGCTGATTGACTACATTCTGACCAAACCCAAGGGCGTGTTGTCGATCGTCCTGGCCAGTCCCTGCACCAGCATCCCGATGTGGCTGTCCGATACGAACCGCTTGCGAAAAGCCCTACCAAGGGAAATCCAGGATGTGTTGGACGGGCACGAAGCTGCCGGTACGTTGAACTCCCCCGAATACCAGGCGGCGACCACCGAGTATTACAAACGTCACCTATGCCGGATGCAGCCGTGGCCGATCTCCATGGAGCGCAGCATGGCCAAAGCCGGGTACTCCGTCTATCACACGATGTGGGGACCCACCGAGTTCAACATGACCGATGGGAACCTGCGCTACTACGACCGCACCTCCCGTTTGCACGAGATCCAGATTCCTGCCCTGTGGACCTGCGGTCGTTTCGACGAAGCCCAGCCGGAAACAGTGGCTTCCTATCAAAAACTCCTGCCCGACTCGGAGTTGGTGGTGTTCGAGAACAGCTCGCACACGGCCCATTTGGAGGAACGAGAGCGCTACATGCAGGTGATACGGGGATTCTTATTTAAGGTGGAACGAAACCTCAGTCGCTAGTCAGTGGGCACCGAAACAGAGAGCCAGGATCACGAAGGCCAAGGAAAATGGACGCAAGCAACTAAGGAATGTTCGGTTTATGGCACTTTGGGTTCGTTGCCACAGCAACAGCAACGCTCGTGATACTCCAGGATGGTCTCATAGCGATCCAGCTCAAAATGGCAGCATTGGTAGTGCCGGTCACGCAACATCTGCCCCCTCGCCGCACGGGGGACTTCGCTCCGGAGAACGACAATCCTAGTTGTTGGGCCAAATCCACCTGGCTGATCCCTTCGAACGCCGTCAGGATCAGGGCCTGACGATAGGGTTCGGGCGGAAACAAGTATCCAAGACAGAAGTTCGTTTTAAGCTGTCAGAAAAAGTCGTCGCTCGAAACTGACTCCTTCGCCACTTGGAACCGATATAGGAGATGTCAAAAGAAAGACCGATGCGAAACACGGAGTACGGGTCAAGGCAAAAATGGTTCATACTATACAGGACCGAAGACGACCCACAGGAGGAGATAATTTGGCCCTAATTCTGGAGCAGGTTCAAGGTTGCATTGGCACGTTGACATTGAACAACGATGCCAAACGGAACTCCCTCAGCGAAGCGTTAATGGACGAATTGGTCTACGCCTTGGCCCGGATGAAGGGACAGAGCGCTCGCGCGGTGATCCTGCGGGCCAATCCGGGAACCAAAGTTTGGTCTGCCGGGCACGACATCCACGAATTGCCGAAGCCCGGGCATGACCCGTTGGCTTACGACGACTCACTGGAGAAAACGATCCGTGCCATCCAGCACTTTCCGGCGCCGGTTATCGCCATGATCGAGGGCGGGGTCTGGGGCGGAGCCTGCGAACTGACTTTGTCCTGCGATATCCGGATTGGAACTCCGACTGCGAGCTTCTGCATCACTCCGGCCAAGATCGGCGTCCCCTACAACTTGAACGGAATCATGAATCTAGTCAACGCCCTAGGGGCGGCCACCACCCGGGAAATGATTTTTGTCGCGCAACCGTTGTCCGCGGAGCGGGCCTACCAGCTCGGCGCCCTCCACCACCTGGTGGCGCCGGAGGAACTGGAAGCCTATACGATCGATCTGGCGCGAAAAATCTGTCTGAACTCGCCC
>JAPLHX010000261.1 GCA_026389415.1 Coprothermobacterota bacterium
CAATGAAGTAAGTAATGACAGGTATGATAACAATGCCTTATGGTTTCTTGGTCAATATGTAAAATATGTAAAACATGTAAAAAGTGACCTTGTGCCGACTGGGTGGTGGCATCGAGACTCTGGGCGGGCTCGCTTGGATGCGCACCGTCCAGGCAATAGGCTTTGCACTAGGAGTTGGGGTGGGTCCTCCACAGTGAGACTTCTTAAGCCTTATAATCTTCCTCTTTTTTTTACATAATAATTTTCTGCCAAAGAAAAACTTGAAATCGTCCAATCCAAAAGGGTCGCTTCTGCGGGCGGGCGGAAGGGGGATTTGGGGGGAATTCCGCCCGCCCCATAAATCCGTTTGGCAAGCTCAGGACAGGTTTTGGGCAAAATCAGTTCGAATTTTTTCGAACGCACACCGCCAATCGATGCATTGGCATAAACATCCTGGCTTCCTTTTCTGATACCAGTCAGATCGTGGACCGGCGGAGGGTCGCAGGATTGCCGAAAAAGGAGAGGGAGCATTCACCAGGGCGGTGATGCTCCCTCAGGGGGAAAAGGGAGGGTCAGGACAAGGAAAGTCTTGTCGATGGATTAGACGGAAAACCCGCAAGAAAAGTTCATTTTACGGATCGACAGGACGGTCGGCTTTTGGAGGAACCTCTGACGGGTTCAAGCCCTGCTTTTTCATCAATCGCCGGCGACGCAGAATCAACCAGGCCAATCCACCGAGGAGGATCAGGCCCAAACCGATCACGACCCACAATATCGGTCCGTGCATCGCCTGGTAGATCGCTTCCCAATTATTACCCAACAACAAGCCCAACCAAGCGAATAGCCAGCACCAAAGCAGTGACCCCAGCGTGGAGAGGAGCAGAAAAAGTCCAATGTTTAGCCGGGTGGAGCCGGCCGGATAGGAGACGAGGCCGCGCACTACGGGCAAGAGACGGGCCCAGAACACTACGTTCTGCCCGTAGCGGGCAAACCAGCGGATCGCTCGATCCATGCTGTTGGGCGAAATGAAAAGAAACCGACCGACTTTATGTATTGCCTGATCTCCCCATTTGCGACCGATCCAATAGGAGAATAGCGAACCCGCCGTACAACCCAAAGTGCCGGCGGCCACCGCTTCCCACATTTCCATCTGGCCAATGCTCACCAGGAAACCGGCCAAAGGCATGATGATTTCTGACGGCAAGGGTGCTCCCATGCTCTCGACGGTCATGGTAAGGAAGACTGCCCAGGAGCCGAAGTTCATCACGAGCATCCGGAGGTACTCTGTGATTTGCTCAAACATATCGGTAGAATAGCGAGGAAGTCGATCGATGCGCAAACGGACACTGCTGATGCGATGGGAATTTTTTCCCGGCCGCGTCAGTATCTATGATATGGAAGTTGCCAAAGGAGACCAGATGCCTACACCAAGCAAGGAGCAAGTCCTGGAAGCACTGCGGGAAGTCTATGATCCGGAAATCCCGATCAACGTGGTCGATCTAGGCATGATTTACGATCTCATCATCGAGGGCGACAAGGTTTCGGTGAAAATGTCTCTCACCACACCCGGCTGCCCACTGGCCGGCTCCATCACTGATGATGTCAAGAGCCATCTGTTGCGGGTGGATGGGGTGCAGGAAGCAGACGTGCAGTTGGTTTGGGATCCGCCTTGGACACCGGAGCGGATTGATCGCGACGCCCTGAATCGTTTGTTTGATCAGCGCAAACCCGCCCAGGAGCCTCACCCCTAACCACGGTTCCTGCAAGAGACGGCTTTCTCCGCGGCAACGCTGCGCAGGACATGGGGGCGCTTGCGTCCAGGATGGGTCTGACTACAGAGGTACTTGTCGCTGATCCCGCCACCGTTTCCCTGTTTTTGGCCACACCACGCTTGCGCGCCGACCCCAAAAAAAATGTGATCTCTGCAAACTTTCCTCCCATCGCAGGGAACTGGATCTCGGTGCCAGGTGCGAGCAATCCTCGCTTGCCGGACCGATCCAAACTCCCTGTGACGGAGAAAAAGGACATGGAGCCAAGGGCTTCCCTTGGCGCTTACGGGTTTACCGTTTCCGCTTGAAGCGGAGGGCTTTCCTGCGCTTTTTCAGTTTGTGCTTGGTGATTGCTTTTCGACGCTTTTTGATGACTGAGCCCATCGTTACTCCCTGAAACGGGTATCGTTGTCAAGCGGGAAGTGTAGCAGAAACCGCGGGGATTGGAAAGAGGCCGCCTCGTTTCATCAGTTGATACGGTGGCTGGGACAGGAATCAATCGACGGGCTACGTGCTAGACTAACTGGAGAGTCCCTGTTGGAGGAGCAATGAGATTTCGTCTGTTCAAAATCAAGGGGATCACGATCAACATTCATATCACTTGGTTGATCGTGTTTTTCCTTTTCACCTGGAGTTTGGCTTCCGGATATTTTCCGGCAGTGCTCCCCGGTTGGACCGGGGCCGCCTACTGGGCAGTAGGGGCACTGGCCACCGTATTGCTCTTCGCGGGGGTTTTGCTGCACGAACTGGCTCATTCATTGGTTTCGATCCGTAGGAAAATCAAAGTGGAGAGCATCACCCTCTTTATTTTTGGCGGGGTGTCCTCCATCGAGAGAGAACCGCAAGATCCCACATCGGAGCTATTGATCGCCTTGGCGGGCCCCCTGGTCAGCCTTGTGATTGCCGGAATTTCCTATCTAATCGCCACCTTTAGCCCGGAACCGATTTCGTCGGCGCTGTTCTCTTATCTGTTCTGGATCAATCTCGTCCTGGCCGGTTTCAATTTGATTCCGGCTTTTCCCTTGGACGGTGGCCGAGTGTTGCGCGCGATTCTTTGGAAGGTGAAGAAGGATCAGCGCAAGGCTACTCGGATCGCTTCCGCCGTCGGGCTCGTGTTCGCCTATCTTCTGATCCTACTGGGGTTTTTCTGGCTGCTGCGCGGCGATCTGATCGATGGGATCTGGTTCATCATTCTGGGTTGGTTTCTGCAATCCTCTACGGAAGGAAGCTATCAACAACTGGTGGTCAGGCAATCGCTGGAAGGCCTGCAGGTTCTCCAGATCATGTCCAAAGAACTACCGATGGTGCCACCCAACATCAGCCTGGAACAACTGGCCCAAGAGCACTTCCTGGACCGAACGGAAACGTCCTTTCTGGTGGCCTGGGGGGACCAGATTGAAGGAATCGTCACCCTGTCCGATATGCGTAAAGTACCGCGGGACCAGTGGGCCCGGGAGACCGTGCGTACCGTGATGACGCCTCTCGACCAAGTGGAGAAGGTGTCGCCCGGCGATTCGACCTATGATGCCTTGATGAAAATGACTGCGCGCGGTGTTGGCCGCTTGCCGGTGATGGAGAACGGTCAGATCGTGGGTATTATTACCCGGCAGGGATTGTTGGATGCCATCCGCATCCGGGCGGAACTGAGAAATCGAGACAACCTCGGGAGAACAAAATGAAAGTGGAATATCCGATCACATTCTTTTATTACAAGGACTTGCAGACCGTCCTTCCCTTCTATCGCGACATTCTGCAGTTTGAACTGGCGGTGGATCAGGATTGGTGCAAGATCTTACGCGTGTCTCCCACAGCGTACATTGGCCTGGTGGATGAAGCAAAGGGTTCCCTGAAAGCCACGGCGGACAAACCAGTGCTCTTCACGTTGGTCGTAGATGACGTGGACGCCTGGTATGCCTATCTCCAGACAAAGGGCGTGTGCCTGCTGGGAGAACCGGTGCTGCATACCGATATCGGAGTCTATGCCTTCTTCTTGCAGGATCCCAGCGGATACCGTTTGGAGATCCAGCAGTTCATCCATGAACCAACAAGCGGGTGATCACCCGCTTGTTGGTTCATCTTTTGGCCTGCTCCTCTATTTCTTGATTTCCTGGTACCAATTCTCCGGGTACTCGTCCGCCCGGTTGTCGGCGGAAGGGGCGAGTACATTTTCCAGATTTCTAAAGCCAGAATTGTCCATCGAGTACTATCGCAGCAGAACCTTTCAAGCCAATACTGAGGATATTGTCTGGATCACCTCGGATCTCAACCTCAGCTTGACCAGGACGCCCTACAAGGTGACCTTGCTCTAAACGCAAGAAAGGTTTTTCAGATAAATGATAGTGGTAAACAAAAGCTGCCATGGATCCGGATCCGGCGCCACAAAACGGGTCTTCCCCCACTCCATCCGGGTCAAACATGCGAGCAAAAGCGTCAGCGTTGCTTGAAAACGACTCCAGACAAAAAAGGAAAGCAGTGGAAACGCCTACCTTCTGCAGTAGGGAGCAGACTTGAATGTATTTGGATTCAGCTCTAAGCATTGCATCGAGAGTTCGAAGGGGCACGATTAAATAGGGTGCGCCAGTACTCACTACTTGAACAGGTACATCATCCCGGAGATCTGATGGCAGTAAATTGAAGCAAGCAGCTACTTCATCTGATGGGATGGTTTCTCCGAAAAAGGGTGCGGGTAGTGTCATCACTACCTGAATCGGCTGACCTGATTCTGCTGCAATTTCAACAGGGTAAACACCGATTTGGAACTCAAACTGAATCGTGGTTCGTTTGGCTGAGCATTTGATATAACCTTTCTCTGCTAGAAGGAAGGCGGTCGCAATGGTAGGGTGACCAGCAAATGGAATTTCTTTTTTCGGACTGAAGAAACGCAAACGAAAATCAGCTTGAGTAGACGGAAATACAAATGATGTCTCATTGAGGTTGGTTTCACGGGCAATGAGTTGCATTTGATCGGTAGTCAAACCATCGGCCATTGGTAAAACCGCACATGGGTTTCCCATGAATGGCTGATCGGTAAAAGCGTCAACATAATAAACCGGAAAGGATTTCATTGCAGCCTTTCTCAGTTTCTCCTCTATTTCTCCTCTATTTCTTGATTTCCTGGTACCAATTCTCCGGGTACTCGTCCGCCCGGTTGTCGGCGGAAGGGGCGAGTACATCAATCCCCAGGATCTCGGTGATGAAGCATTCCACTACACCCTTGACGATGGAACCTTTCTCCAAGTGCCCGCTGACCGTAGGTACGTTCCAGGCGCCACCAATTACGGCATGGACGGCAGGGAACGGCTCTTCCTTCCCGTCTTTGCCTGGGCGGGGGTGAATGACGCCACCCATCGCCCCTACCATTGACAGGTTTTCAAAAACAGCCGGCGCTTCCCAGTGCCAGTTGCCGGGATCATTCTTGTCCGGGATCCACATCAGCAATTTGGCGGGTTGCAGCCCGCCCATGAAAGCGGCGTGGATCTTGGCGAAACGGACGTTGTGATCCTTGGCAAACTGCTGCAGGGCCAGGAAAACATCGGCTCCTGTGGTCATGCGGATAATCCACTCACGCCCGCGTTGGGCCTCGACTGCGTGGTAGTCATCCGGTTTGGTGGAATCCAATTCCCATTTTTGCATTTCGTTTCTCCTTTTTTATCAGACAGTTTCTTCTTCTACTTTTGCATCATCCAAGAACAACACCCCTTCCAGCACCTTCACAGCTGCTCCTCCCACTCTCACCGCGGTAATGCATTTCGGAGTGCCCTCAATCTCCAGTGTGCCGTGACCCGGTCGACCCAGCAAATGCCCCTGCTCCATCAGTAGCCGTGGGCCGGGTTTCAGGCCATAGTGGAACACGTAGGAACCCATGCAACCGGATGCGGAACCGGTGAAGGAATCCTCCGAGGTTCCCCAGGGATCGAGAAAGCGGGCAAAGGTATCGGCCTGGGGGGAAAAGCCTTCTAGCGCAAAGAGGAACACGGCATGCACGCCCACTCGATCCAATAAACGTTGGAGAGCCGGTCGATCCATTTCCACCCGCTTCAAGCTGTCTATTTTTGCCGCCGGAGCAATTAAGAACGGCACCCCCGTGCTGACCACCTGTGCGGGAAGCTCCATCAGGTCCACCATCTCCAAGCCCAGAGCCGGTGCCAGCTCCCATCGTCAATGCCAAACTCCACCTGCACCCGGTTCCATTCCTCCGTCAGCGGGATTCGACCCTCTGCGGCCAATTGAAAGCAGGTGGCGATGGTGGGATGGCCTGCGAAGGGCAGCTCTTCCCGCGGAGTGAAATACCGGACCCGGAAAGCGGCGCTCTGGGAAGGAAGGACAAAGGAGGTTTCGGAGAGATTGGTCTCCCGCGCAATGGATTGCATCTCTTTCTCGGTCAGTCCGATGGCCTCGGGTAGGATCGCGCACGGGTTCCCGGCCAACGGATGGTCCGTAAAGGCATCTACCGTGACAATGCGATAGGTGCGCAAGTTAAATTCTCCCTAGCACCAGGGCAATTAAAGCCATCCGTGCGTACATCCCGTTCTGCACTTGGCGGAAGTAGGCCGCACCGGAGAAAGAATCCACATCGGTGGTGATCTCGCTTACGCGCGGCAGGGGATGCAAAATAGTCAGACCCGGCTTGCCTGCATCGACCATGGCTCGGGTCAGGACGAAGGCATCCTTCAGCCGCTCGTACTCGGTGGGATCCGCGAAACGCTCTTTCTGGATCCGAGTCAT
>JAPLHX010000021.1 GCA_026389415.1 Coprothermobacterota bacterium
GGGGGCAGGGCTAATCACCGGAATAGGCAGTCGATTCGCGATTTGCCTTGCGACTTCCGTCATACCGGTGCAACCGATCACAATGACTTCCGCACCTTTTTCAATGAGTTCTTCGGCCAGTTTGACGAATCGATTGACTTCCTCGCTTTTGTCCTCTGCTAGGCCGAGAACACAAATGCCGACGGATTTGACTGCAATGCATTTGTGATCCATCTCATAGACGCGGAAATTGTCCATCATGTAGGCGCCTGCATCGGGCGGTCCCGCTGTAATCACCGCAAAACGCCGGCCAAGCATGGAAGCAAGATGAACGCTGGCTTCCGCTACGCCCACGACGGGAATGCTCACGGCTTCCTTGGCTGGTCGAAGGCCGGGGTCGCCAAAGCAGGAGATAATCACGCCGTCATACCCCTCCTTCTCTGCCTTCTCCGTTTCCAGGATTGTGGCCAATGTGTTCCAGGCGTCGTCGTATCCATTTTCAATGGACTCGGCTCCGGTGTTCAATGCGCTCACAGTGATTTCGGTGTCCGCATCTTTACAGGCATTGAGTTCTTCGATGTGCGGCTTGGTCCAGAGCTCCGTTTGTACTGGGATAATGACTTTGATCTTCTTCATGATGCCGGCTTTCCTCCTTTAGTCTTCCGTTCGGTGGATCCGTTCCTCCTTATTTCGCTTGGGTTAGCACCGCAAAAGATCTCTACTTCATCGCTAGTTCTTCGATCGGCTTGTACGGATATTGGAAACCAAAGTGTTTCGGGCCAAGGATCTCCAATCCCTTGTCGCTTCGAAAAACTTCCCGTGCTTTCATTCCGACAACTCCTACCTGAGTTCCCAGGGATAAGCGATTATTTGTAATCGGTTCTCCTGTCTCCAGGCTGATCACTTCAATCAGGTCCGGGCTCATCACATACGGCTTCTCGTCTAACCAGCTTATGTGATTTTCGTTCTTGAACCAGATTTTGAAGGAATGACCTCTGTATTCCTCCAATCCTTCTACCGTATGGGTCCCCCAATAATAGCCATCGCGGCCTTGATCTTCTTTTTTTACCACAATACCTTTAAACAGAATCCATCCGTGGCCGAATTTTGCCACTTCTTCCAGGGGACGTTTTCCGTCCTCCCTAGCTTCACGGATTACTTGACCGATCTCTCTACATTCCGTGATCGTGTTCTTTATGATCACTTTTTTCAGATCGGACCCTCTCATCAAAAACCCGCATTGTCCGACTAATCCGTAGGAAGCCACGCTGATCAGTTTCCCAATTCGTTCTGCCATCAAAGGGTTAATCGTTTCCTTGATCAGGGAGGTGTTTCCGTACTCATCCACGCTGGCAATGGGCCAAACCTTCTTCCCATTTAAGAAGGGAGTGGTTTGGGTAATCTCGGGGAGGGCTCTGCCAGTATAATCGCCATCAGCACAGGATATACCCAGCAAGGAGGCCATTGCCAAGGGAGCGGGAGTGTTTGCTCCACCCAATCCAATGGGAACTACAACGGTGATTTCCTTGCCAACGTAGTGCGATAATTCTCGAAACGCGTCTCCCAAGAGGGTCTTACGGTCAGTATATTTCGGTTTGCTTAAGCCGAAAGACCGCATTTCGACCATTTTTTCCTGAGTGAGGGGGGCGATGGATCCCATCAGATAGGGGCAGGCGGTCCAATCATCATCTTTGACTTGATGAACATCGATCACTTTGATGTCTCGACCAGCATCGATTTCGCTGTAGAGGCTCTTCAAACCTTCTTCGGGCGAACCTCCGCCGCCAGTCCCGAAAAATGTCGCGCCCCGAACAAAATCTTCTGCTTGCGCTTTTGTGCTAATTGTAAAACCCAACGCAAGAACCCTCCAAAGGCTCGGACGATCTGCCTTTTTGCAGTGTTGCATACCTGGCAGAAACGGGAAATCGGAATAATTCGGATTTTGATTCGGATTAATTCCGAATTGAAATCTAAACCAATAACGAGGGGATCGGTAGGTTCAAGCAAGACGAGGGTGGTCTAGGGTCGATGCGCATGATAAAAGAGACAATTCGCAGTTTAGGTCGGTCGTTCTACGAATTGCTGAATCGCAACTTTGATCAGCTTTGCCGAGTTGTTGATGTCGAGCTTTCTCATGATGTTTTCCCGGTGGGTGTAGAGGGTTTTTGGACTAATGTGAAGTTCCAACGCGATTTCTTTGATGGTTTTTCCACTTGCCAGCAACTGCATGAATTCGCGTTCCCGGGTGGAAAGGAAGGTCAGGGGGGCCGCTGTATTCTGTGGTGAATAACGCAGGTAATCCTTCACTTTCAGAGCTGCAATGGTTGGACTGAGAAACACTTCGCCTTTCAATACTGCACGAATGGCGGTCAGCAATTCATCGAAATCGTCGTCTTTGAGCATGTACCCTTTGGCCCCTGCTTTAAACATCTCCATCACGAACATCTGGTCAGAGTGCATGGAAAGCGCAATCACTTTGGCATTCGGTATCTCGGCCAAGATCTGACGTGTGGCTTCGATCCCATTCAGTTTTGGCAGGGTAATGTCCATGATCACAACATCAGGTTGAAGCTCTTGAGCGACTTTCAAAGCGGCGATTCCATCGCGAACCTCCGCCACAACCTCCAATTCAGAGTTCTGTTTCAACAAGCTACGGAGACCGTCCAGAATGATTTTGTGGTCATCCACTAGTAATATTCTAATGCTCATCGAAGCCTCATTCCTTCTGCTTTACCGATTGGACAATTTCATTGGCGGATCGTTGGGGATCATTACCCCGATGGGTGCTATCAGTTTAACCACTGTCCCCCGTCCCGGTTTCGACTCCACAGCGATGTTTCCACCAAAATACTTCAATCGTTCGCGAATGCTAAAAAGACCGAATCCTTCCGGATTGAATGGTTTCTGAATCAGGTTGGGGTCGAATCCAATTCCTTTGTCTCGCACACAAACTTGCACCGTCTCGTCTTGCTGTCGGATCGAAACCTGCGCCGATTCCACCTGGGCGTGTTTGATAACATTAACTAAGAGCTCACGTACGGCCTGATACAGCACCACTGCCATCTCTAAGCTAACAGAAACCTTTGTATGGCTTCTTTGCAGCTTCACTCAAAGACCAACTCGGTCACTCATTTGGTTGACCAACCATGAAACGGCTGCCTCGAATCCTAGTTCCTCCAAGATGGGAGGGCTTAGTTCAAATGTCAGCGAGCGAGTTTGTTTCAGTGCTTCCTCAATCAATTCCGTGACTTGGTTCAAATTCTCTTTTAAGGGACCCTGCTGGACTGGCTTTTGGGCCGCGCGGAGTTTCATCCTGGCCATGGCCAACATTTGGCCAATCTGATCATGCAAAGCGCCAGCGATCTGCCTACGTTCGTGCTCTTCTACTAGAGACATCTCGGAAGCCAAACTAAGGAGTTTCTGCTGATATTGCTGGATTTCCCGGAGAGCTGTTTGATGTTCCGTGATATCCATTGCCGAACCAAGGACCTCCTTGGCAGAGCCATCGGGAGAACGAGAAAACACCATGTTCCACGTTTGTAGGGTTCGCCAACTCTTTTGCCGACTCTTCACTCGAAAAGTTGCCTCAATCACATCATCGTCTTTTGCTACCGTCAATTGTGCGCGCATTTGCTCCCAAACAACCATATCTTCCGGATGGATATTGTCCCTAATGGAATGATTTTGATTTTTGGAAGGGCTGAGAAACGCGACGACTGTCTTATTTGAGTAGATGCTTTGTCGGTCGACGATATCAAAGATGTAAATGAGGGTGGGAGTGGAATCGGTAATTCGTTGCAGAAGTCGTTGGTTTTCTCGCAGCGCCTCTTCCGCTTGCTTGCGTTTGGTGACATCCTCGCATACCACTACAGTGTATTGTGAAATATCATGGTGGTCCTTCACGACAGAAAGATTGATTCGACCCCATACAGTTTTCCCATCGGGCCGGAAATACCGTTTCTCAATGCCGTACCCGTCTACCGTTCCCTCCGCGAAAACACGGCTGATGGAGGATTCATCGGGACAGGCATACTCTGGATATTCCTCCAGCGTTAAGTCGTCAAGGGACCGCCCCAAAAAACGACAGTAGGCATCATTGGCGGTGATGACCCTTCCCGCGCGATCCACCAGAGCAACTCCCACGGCAGCATTTTCGAAAATCGATCGGAAACGCGTCTCACTCTCTCGTAGTTTTTCCTCGGCAATTCTCCGTTCGGTGATGTCCATGGTTGCACAGGTGATTCCGATCACCTGACCCATTGCATCCCGAAGAGGCTCTCCGGTGAGATCAAGATAGGTGGTTACACCATTCTGAGTGACTTTGAATTCATCACGGACAATGGTTCCCATATCGATGATCCTCTGTTTGATGGCCGATGAGTGAATCGCGTCTTCATG
>JAPLHX010000166.1 GCA_026389415.1 Coprothermobacterota bacterium
CTGGGAACTGGTCAACCTCGCCGCCAAGAGAGGGATTCGTTGCCACATCATCCCGCCCAAGCGTGGACACCACTTCCGCCAGGCCCTGGGGCAGCGCTCCAAGACCGATCCGATCGATGCCCGGATGCTCACCGCCTTCCATGTACTGCTGAAAGAGGAAGACTGCCGGGCGCCGATCCAGAATCTCTCCCGGGAAACCCTGCAACGCTACCCGGTGGCTTATCAGCTGGTGCAGAAGACCAGGGTTCAGTTCAGCAACCAGCATCATGCCCTTAAGACCGCGGGCGCCAAAGGAACTGGCTTGCTGGAGGAGATCGGCGAACTGGCTGAGAGGCTCCATGATCAGGAGGAGCGGCTGCTGGGGGAGATGATCCGCTTCGTCTCGGCGGAAGAGCGGTTGGGTCAGGATTACCAGCTGCTGCAAACCGCCCCCGGCGTGGGACCGCTGACGGCGATCGTGCTGCTTACCCTGGAACTGACCTACCCAGAGGCCAACTCCCAACAGATGGTCGCTCTGGTGGGATTGGACCCCCGCCAGTGTCAGTCCGGCAGTTCCCTGCACAAGCCCAAACGGATCAGCAAGAACGGGGATGCCATGGCTCGCCGGATCTTCTTCCTGGCTTCGCTCTTGGCCGGTCGACTGAACGAACCGTTGGCTGCTTTCAAGCAGCGCTTGGTGGCGGCTGGGAAGCCGAAGAAAGTGGCCCAGATCGCTGTGGCTCGCAAACTCCTGCGCCAAGCCCATGCCATTTATCGTACGAAGCAACCCTTTCATGGGACTCCCCAGAACACCGCCATGATTGACTTGGCTCGATTGGTCGGTGAGATCGAGGCCGGTGATGAAGGCAGAGGACTTGACATGGCATACAGCATCTGAGCCGTCTTCGCGAAGGGTCTGGCCTTTGGTACTTCATGGGTCAAAATCCACAGGCAAGATCCTTTGCTGCGCTAAGGATGACAAAAAGGGGCGTTCAGGATGACAAAATACGTGGACAGGGCAGGAGGATCCTTCATCGCGGAGTTTACCCTTGAGCGAAGCGAAGGGCTCAGGATGACAAAAAGGGGCGCTCAAGGACAGAAAAAGGGGACAGACTCCCTACCAATTGTCAACCTTCTCAGACCATGCTCATCTCCCTTTCCCGGACCGTCGCCAAGCCCTCTGGTTCCGCCACCAACCATTGATCCAGCTCTTTCGGGTCCGCCCTTCTCTCTAACCGACTGCGATCGTACGGTACTCCTTCTTTCAGCATGGCAATCGCCACCCGCAGCAGTTGGGCGCCGATGATCCGCAAAGCGCAAGCGTGCGTTTTCCCCCGTTGGCGCAGTTGGGCGTAACGGCTCCGCCAGACCGGGTCGCGGTAGGAAGCTACCCAGGCTCCGTTGAAGAGAGCATCGCGCAGGGCATGGTCGCAGGCATAACGCATCCCTACCACCTTCTTCCCCCCGCTTTGGCGGGTGACGGGAAGGACCCCGGCCAAGAGGGCCAGGCTGTGGTAATCTTGCTCGTGGAGGGAGAGGGCCGCGCGAGTGACGACCGAGGTGAGTACCTTCGCGCCCACTCCGGGCAGCGAGCTGAGTAAGACCATGTCGCGCCGCCACCGTTCCTCTTCCTCCGTCCGGGGTGCCGCCCGCAACAGACCGGCGATGGCTTGCTCCAGCGCCAGACCCTGCCGATGAATCAGCTGGATCTGGGCCGCCAATTGACCCAATTCAAACGCTACCACTTCTTCCAGGCCGGAGGCCTGGGGCAGGTCCGGCTGCATCAGAGCTTGTCGCAACTGGGCCGGGTCGATCCGGGCGTGGCCCGCCTGAAGGATGGCAGCCAATCGCTTACCGGAGAGCCACCGGGCTTGACAGAGAGTGGGTGCGACCACCAGCAGGGACCACTGCCAGGGCTTGTCCGCTGTCGGGGCCAGGGTCAAAAGCTGGGGGAACCAGCGGTGCAAGGCCTCCCGCAGATGATGGGTCCCGCGTACCTCTTCTTCCTGCAGGGTCTTGCGCCGCCGTTCCAGCTCTTTCAATTGCAGCAACCGCTCCGGCAAAGGCTCGACCCGGCGAAAGTGGGACAAATTCACCGGCGTTGACACCTCAGGCGAGGCGCCTCCTGCGCAGGAACCACCAGCCACCCAAACCCAGGAGGGAAAGTGCAAGGAGGGCCAGCGCCCAGGGACTGATACCGGGCATAGCGAGGGGGTCCCCTCCCAGGGCGAAGGGAGTGCCGGTGAGGTCGGAAGCCAGGACCTGGAAGGTGAAGGTGTGGCTGGCGGGATTGAGAGTGCCGGATACAGGAATCCATTTCGTATTCGTCTGGTCCCAACGATAGAGGGAGAAGTTCTCCTCCCCCAGTTGGGGGGCGTAGTGCAGGACGATGGTCAAGGTCCCGTTCAACCCTTGCTGGCCGATGTCGAAGAAGAGGGCGGAGCGCTGGCCGGTCTCCTGCATGAATTGATTCAGGTTGGGATCGCTGGTGTTGGCGGTGGTTAGGGGTGTCACCCAAAGGGTGCCGCTGCCACTGCCGCCAGAGATCTTCAGCCAGGGATCGGCGGTGATGAGGGCGGTGGTGCCGCCGATGTAAGGGAAGAGGGTGGCGGTGAGGGCGAAGAAGACCGGCGAGCTGTCCTGGCAGTTCGCTTGCTGCACGCGGATCTTGGCATTGATGGTGCCGGGGCCGCTCACCGTCCAGGTATGTTGGGTGGCGGTGTTGGTCAATCCGGTGGTGATGGTCTCGGTGAAGTTCACTCCATTGCGGGCCAGGAGGATGGTGAGGGTGTTAGTGTTGAGGTCGGTGGAGGTCCAGGTGACGGCATGCTGCGAGTCGATTGTCCACACCTCCCCGCCAATAGGGGACAGAAGGTCGATCTGCGGATCGCGCAGGCGGAAGACTGCCGGGGACTGGTCGGACTGGCCGCTGCCGGAGACTCTCACCACGGCCTGTGTGGTGCGGGGTGCAGTCACCGTCCAGAAGAAGGTGCCGCCAGTGGCAGTGATTACGGTGAGGGTCTCCCAAGTGCTCCCGTTATCGCGGGATAGTTCAATAGTCGTCGTACCGGTGACTCCAGTGGAGGTCCAAGTGATGGGATAGGCATGGCTGCGGATCCAGTCTTCCCCGCCGACGGGAGCGGAGAGGTGGAGGGTGGCCGTGATTGTTAGTTGGGCGGTGGCGGACTTCCCGTCATAGCTAGCGGTGACCGTCCAGGTGCCGGCATTGGAGGAGGTGTAGCGGTTGGTGGAGGTCCAAGTTCCTTCAGCACCGGGATCGATCACATAGGTGGCGGAGGAGGTGACGTCCCAGGTGTTGGTCTCGGTGTCATAGGCGATCAAAGTGTAGTCGGTGGAAGTGCCGGCCAGGAGGGTGGCGCCGGCAGGGGAAAGGGAGAGGTGATCCACTGTCTCGCTATGAGCAGCGATGCTGAAAGTGCCCGAGGTGCCGGTTACCGTGCCGTCGGTTACACGGATGAGGCAGATGGTGCCGGCAGTTCCGGTGACAGTCCAGGGGTAATGGGTGGCGGTGTTAGTTAATCCGGTGGTGATGGTCTCGGTGAAGTCCACCCCGTTCCGGGCTAACTGGATGGAGAGGGTATTGGTCAAGTCGGTGGAGGTCCAGGTGATGGAAGTGTTCTCCCCCACTACCCGAGTGGCGCCGGCGGTGGGAGAAGAGACGGTGATGGTGGGGACCAATGCTGGAGTGAAGAGCCAGGTGTCGTCGAGGGAGCCACTGCTGCCGTATCCACCGAAGAGGAGTACCCCCGAGACGGTGGCGGCCATGGCGTGGTAACGGCGCGCCGTCGGAGTGGAGGGAGAGCCGGTGATTTGGACCCAGGTGTTGGTGCTGGTGTTGAAGAGCCAAGTTTCGCCGAGGTAGTGGTCTCCGTTAGCGTAATAATATCCCCCGAAGAGGAGCACCCCCGCGGGGGTGGCAGCCATGACGTGGCCCCAGCGCGCGGTCGGGGTAGAAGATGTGAATACTTGAGACCAGCTATTGGTGGCGGTGTTATAGAGCCAGGTGTCGTTGAGGTAGTGGTCTCCGCTGGCATAATAATATCCCCCGAAGAGGAGCACCCCCGATGCTGTTGTGGCCATGGCGTGCTGGTAACGTGCGGTCGGGGTGAGAGATGCGGACACTTGAGACCACCTGTTGGTGGCGGTGTTATAGAGCCATGTGTCGTTGAGGTAGTGGTCTCCGCTGGCATAATAATATCCCCCGAAGAGGAGCACCCCCAATGCCGTTGTGGCCATGGCGTGGTACTGGCGCGCGGTTGGGGTGGAGGGAGAGCCAGTGATTTGGCCCCAGGTGTTGGTGCTGGTGTTGAAGAGCCAGGTGTCGTTGAGGCGGCCACCGCTCTTGTCTTTCCCCCCGAAAAGTAGTACCCCCGATGGGATAGCGGCCATGGCATGGTTATAGCGCTTGGTCGGGGTGGTCGTGGGATCCTTTGCGGTATTCGTTTCGGTCCAGGTGTCCCCGCTTCCCGCTTGCAAGAATGGCGGTGGACCGGAAGAATCGAGGATTGGCCACTCCTCGGCTGCTGCCGGTAACCCTTCTGTCGCCGCCAAATCGGTTAAGGCCGCGGATACTTCCCGGCTGGCGGGCGGGGGGTTTTCCGCCAGGATTCGGGTGTTCGTCGGCATCCCGAAGAGGGCTCCCGCCGCTACCAAAAAGGCCAGAAAGACGATCAACGCGCGTTTCCCCAATAGGAACCGAAACTCTCTCATTGTTGGTCTCACTTGATCATCCCTTCCAGATGCGAGGTTGATCTGGTCTTGGAGGTCGGATCCCGGGGAGGTCAGCTGCTCTTCCTTGAGACTCCATCTCTCTTGTAAACCACAATTCTCATGATAGCACCGGAAGGCGGTCGTTCACGACTTCCCGCGAGGAGCCCTCTTTTCTCTTATGCGCATTCTTGATCTCTCCTCGGATTTGATGATCGCAGGGTTGGACCAGGCCTTTTTCTTTTTCAACAAAGCTTGCTGGGTAATGATGCCGCCCATCTTTCCAGAGAGTGCTGCCAATGCGAGCCCCTTGACCATTCTCAATTTCCGCAATCGTTGGGGACAGATCATGATCTGTCCCTCCCCCTCTTCATCTCGTTGACAGAGTATAGCGATTCAATCGATCCCCAAGGGGATAGCGTGAACACTCTCCGCCACATGCCTGCTGGAATCTCAACCTGAAGGGGTCAGTCTCAACCTGAAGGGGTCAGTCTCTACCTAAAAGAAACGTAGAGGTGCTGTCAGTTCTTCATTGCATCGGAAAATGCTCTTGGAGCAAACGCTACACCAGGTGATGGGAAGCGGATCGTCAAGAACGACGACTTTGGGCAAGCGAGCGATGAGAAAAAGGTGTATTGCTTTAAACAATAAACAATAAACGGTTTTAAAAAATGAACGTCGCCTCAAACTTTCTTGGCGATGATCACCTCTACCGGTAAGCGGAACATAGACCGCCGTTTGATTGCACCCGGGAGAAAGCCCGCTGCGCTAAGCACCTTCTGCGCGAAGATCGGGCGACAGTCGACCGCTCGCGGAAACTGCTTGTGTGCCCATTCGTACAGCCGAACTGCCCAACTGTCCCGCTCCTGTTTGGCCAGAGCCACAACGCAGATCCGACCCCCGTCCTTAACCACACGATGGCATTCTGCCAGAAAAGACGGAATTTCCGGCGTGTCGAACAATTCCAATGTGAAGCTGAGGAACAACGCATCAAAGAAACCCGACGAATAGGGCAGGCTGGTGGCATCTTGACAGGTCAAAATCACTCGATCTGACAAACCGGCCTTTTGGATCCGGGCTTGGGTGATGCGGTTCATCCCCTCGGAAATATCGCTCCCGTAGACGGACCCGGTTGACCCCACAGCTTGCGCGAAGGCCAGAATCTGATGTCCCGTGCCAAATCCGATTTCGAGGATCTTTTCTCCCGGCTGCGCGTTCAGCAGCCGAACGCCGATTTTTCGGCTCGGTCCTTCCGCCAACCCGGAGAGCAGATCATACCAGCGGCTCAGCCGATCGTAGACCGCTTTTGCTTCCTGCTTGGATCGAGGCACCCCGCTCATTTCCGTCATGGGAACTCACGACCTCCGCCGCAGAAATGTGTCATTTTCTGCTCAGATTTTGTCACTTTCAACAAACCGATCATAATACAAACAATCGTCCATCAAGGAGTGTGAATCGAGATGATGCAAGATCCTTACGAGCAACTCGCCAATGCGTTGGATCGTCTTCCCAATGGATTCCCGCGGACCCAATCCGGCGTGGAGATTGCGATCCTACAGAGGATTTTCTCGCCAGTAGAATCCAGTCTGGTTTGTCAACTGAGCGGCAACTATGAACCGCTCCCCCAGATTGCGGAACGAATGGGGCTGATGGTGGAGGAAACCCGGGAACGACTGGTAGGACTGGCCAAGGGCGGCCTGATTTGGTTCCAACGGGGGGAAGACCAATTGGAATTCCGATTGGCCCCCTTCATCGTTGGCATCTACGAAGCCCAATCGCAAGCGATGGATCACGAACTGGCTCATCTCTTCGAACACTACATGGCCGAGGGCGGAGCCGCAGGAATCATGAAACCGCAACCGGCTCTGCACCGTGTGATTCCAGCGCAAAAGGCCGTCAAATCGGAGTGGATCGTTCCTTACGATGATGTGCGCAAGATCCTGCTGTCCGCGAAATCGTTTACCCTTTCCGATTGCATTTGTCGCATGCAGCAAGAGCACCTCCAGCACCGGAAATGTGACTTTCCGGTGAAAACTTGCCTCAGTTTCTCATCGCGCGAACCGTCCAACGGCTCGAACGGTCTTTCCCAAGAGGAGGCGTTGGCGGTTCTTGACACCTTTGAGGATATGGGCCTGGTTCATACCGTGAGCAACGTGGCCGATGGAGTGGGCTATGTCTGTAACTGCTGTGGCTGTTGTTGCGGGATTCTCCGTGGAATCACCGATTTCGGCATCCAGGAATCGGTGGCTTGTGCCAACTATTTCGCCACCATTGACCCCGCTGTCTGTCTGGACTGTGGGATTTGCCGGGAGCGCTGTCAGGTGTATGCGATTGCGAGTGCGGGCGGAACCGGCGTGGTGGACCGTCAACGTTGCATCGGTTGCGGATTGTGCGTGACGGGGTGCCCCAGCCATGCCGCCGAGCTTCAACCCAAACCCGAAGCCTAAGTGGTCCACCCACCTACGAGCTTTACCGATTGGGAGCAGCAACGATTGCGAAACCGTGGCTTGATCGAGTAAAACGATCCAAACCCTTTCTAGAGTGCCTCTAGTCGTTCCTCTTGCCAAGGCAGCCTGTCCAGGCTGACGTTTCCGCCGGTAAGAATCACACCGATTCGCAGTCCGAGGAAATCAAACGAACTTTCCCAAAGGGCGGCCAGGGGCACGGCCGCGGACGGCTCGATGATGATCTTGGCTCGTTCCCAGAGGAATCTCATGGCTGCGACGATCGCTTCCTCGCTGACCGTTACAATCCGCTCCACGTGCACCCCAATGATGGAGAAGGTGCGGGGGGATAGCGATGTCAGCAGACCGTCAGCGATGGTCTGGGGATTAACGGAAGGGATGATCCGACCCGCCTGCAGCGAGCGATAGGCATCATCCGCTCCGGCCGGCTCCGCTGCGACCACGCGAGTTTTAGGGGAAAGGGCGGAGACAGCGATCGATGTGCCGCTCAACAACCCCCCTCCTCCGACGGGCGTCATCACCAAATTCAGGTCCGGTATTTCCGCCAGCAATTCCAGCGCTGCTGTTCCCTGCCCGGCGATCACGCGCGGGTCGTCGTACGGGTGAATCACTGTGGCGTGGTTCTGGCGCACCACCTCCGCCAGGGTGGTCTCTCGCGCTTCCAGTGTGGGCTCGCAGGCTGTGATTTGGCCGCCATAGCCCTTCACCGCCGCTGTCTTGACCGCAGGGGCGTTGCGGGG
>JAPLHX010000080.1 GCA_026389415.1 Coprothermobacterota bacterium
GTGACAAAACAAGTCATGGCCAGACCCTTCGCAAAGACGGCTCAGGGTGACAAAAGAGGTTGTCATCCTGAAGCACGCAGTGCTGAAGGATCTTGCCTGTAGCTTTTGACCCATGAAGTACCAAAGGCCAGACCCATCGAATTAATTGGGGACAGCCACTAATTTCTCTAACTATCCTGCGAACGTTGAAGCACCGCTATTTTTCTACCAGGCGGATGTCCAGGCCCTGCACTGCGGCAGGGTTGATCTGAATCTCCTTGGCTGAAACTTCGCCCAACAGGCCGACCCCGGCAAGAAAGTCCCGCGCCGCCTGAAGCGAGGCCACCTGGAGCACCAGTCCCTCGACAGAGTTCTCGCTCCCCTGGGAGATGAGGACAGCGGGGCCTGCCCCGAAGGAGAGCACGCCGTCTGCCGACAGGGGAGCCGGAGCGAACACCTTCTGCCACAACTCTCTTGTTTGGTTGGATTGAGAGGCGACGATCTCGATCTCCTTGACCCCGATCAGGCCGATGCCGCCCAGAGGGCCGGTGGCGCCCGAGGCACGGCTGGCCAGAGCGGCCTGCATCTCGGGCGTGTATTCGCAAAGGTAGACGATATAGTCGTCAGTGGCCAGGGCTTGCAGGGTCACGTTAGTCCACACCTTCACCATCGCGCCGTTCGTCTCCCGCATCTGGTCCTGGGGGACACTGGGGTTGGCGCCGCGCTGCTGGAACTGGCCGGTCACCTGGGCTAGGGGATAGGACTCGAAGACGATGCCGTAGAGGAAAGTGAACGGAGGCATTTCCGACTGGGACCCCGCCGGAGCGTCGAACTTGAGCGTCTCCAGATTCACGTTGCCGGCGAATACTCCTCCCGTGGTGAATCCCGGGTAGACCCCGAGGGGCCAGGCGACCGGCAGCCCCAGGGTCTGGGTGAACGTGTTGAATAGCGCCTGGGGATCAGAGCAGCTGATGGTGACATGGTCGACCTTCTTGACCACCGGCTCGGTGACCGACGTCTTCGGGCTGCAGCCGCTAAAAGCTAGGGTCGCCATGATGGACAAGGCGACCAGCAGCCCCAACTTGCGGGAAATGGATCGATCGTGCATGGTTTTGGTTCCTTTTTTTATGCTTAATCCGCTGATTTTTCAAGGAAACGCAGGACCTTCGCCCGGGCATCGGTAGCGGCGCCCACGTTGGCTCGGGGGTTTCCGCTGAATTTGAGGCCCCATGCCCGAGAAGGCCACACCGAACGCTATCATACATTGAGAGCATGATACCAACCGTAAAAAACGGATTCAACAGGAGCTCGGCGATTCTTAGAATGTTGCATAAACACCCGGGAGAGACTCGGGGCGATAGAGGGAATATTCGTGGCTGTCTACCTCCTGGTGCGCATCGAGGGGAAGCTGTGAGAATTAGGGACCTGGATTCCAAAAGGACCCTGGCGCGACAATTGAGAATCTACCGCCACAGGTGTGACCTTGGTCTTCAAGCTCACCAGCCCCTACGCCTACGAGCTGAAGGCGTTTTGGGTCCAGGAGAAGATCCGGACATGGCTGGATACCCTGCCGCCTGCAGAATAGCCGGCGGATGGGTGGATGTGGGTTTATCTAAATACGCGGGAGAAAGGCGATCCGTTTAGTCAGGCCGCTAAAAAAGACATGAGTTTATCCAAGGTGAAAGCAACCCCTGGACAGAGCTTTGGACGGCCGTAATCTCGAAACCATACGTGTCCTTAAGATCTTTCAGCGCGGCGGTAGCCAACTCGTCCGAAGAAATGCCAAACTGAGCCAGGAACCCGGCATAACGATCTCCTAGCAAGGTTTGGATCTCTCCCAGGGTGGTGGTGCCTTTGATGGAGATAGGGAGTGTGACGGTGGTGTTGGGGGTGATCGCCCCGCTAGACGTAGGCGTTGAGGTCGAAAGCCCCAGGAAATCGCGCACAGCGGTAACTTCGAATCCATACTGGGCCCCCAGGTCTTTCAATGTGCTGGTCAAGGGCTCGTCAGCGGGAATGCCGAACTGGGAAAGCACGGCTGTGAATCGATCCGGGAACAATTCTTTTAATTCGGACAGGGTAGTGGTGCCCTTGATGCTGGGCGTGGGGGAGGCGGTGGGGGTCGCTGAAGGCGTGGATATCCCGCCCGGTCCCTGGAAATCCTTGGGCCACAAGCCGGAAAGGATGTAGGCGATGGTCCCGGGCTCGCCCTTACTCCACAGCTGGCGTGCCGGGGAGGAGGGAGTCAGACCCGCCTTCGACGCCAAGGTCAGCACTTCTTCGGGCTTCACCACTCCAGCCTGGGCCAATTGCTCGATGGTCTGGTCAATCCGGTGGATGGCTTCCCGTACTACGGTCGGCGCGATGATCTCCTCTTCCTTGGGGATCCCCATCAACGGCCCCACGTCTTTCAGCAGTGTGGCTGGGGGGATCGAATCGGGCAAGCCGAATCCTCGATAGAACTCGTCTCGGGAGACGGGAAAATTGTCGAAGATGTCTTGCAGTGGCGAGGATCCCTTGATGTCCTCCACTGTGGTGTAGACGGAGGGGCGCTCCGTAATGAAATTTCCCCCCACCACGGCGATCAGGATCGGCAGGAAGAAGGCTCCCAACACGATGGAGAGGTACGCGACCTTCGGAACCGCTTTTCGCTTTCCGTCCGGTCGGTCCCACACGCCACACAGCTTCAAGGTGCTCCCGGTCCTGGCATTCACCGGGCAGATCTCGGTGCATCGCAGGTAGCGGATACACTCGATGTTATCGACGGTGGTCTGTTGCGATACCACGATTTTCATCGGGCACACCTGATTGCAACGGTCGCAATGGATGCAGGTTTTCTCCTCTCGCTTGATGTTGAGCAACGAGAAGGAATTGGTCAGCCCGTTGATGGCACCCAGGGGTCAGGCAAAGCGGCAGAACGGACGCTCCAGGAAAAGCGAGAAAAACAAGGTCAACCCGGTCACTACATAGCCAGAGATAGCGATCTCGCCGGTCCAGATGTTGAAGAGGTTCCAATAAGGATCCCAGGGCTCGAAGAACAGTTTGGCGGAAAGAGCGGTTTGGTAAACTACCCAGGCCAGGATCAGGTATTTGACGAACCCCAAGACATAAGACAGCTTACGCGGCAGTTTGTCGTAAATCCGGGGGAACAGCTTCCGTCCCACCTTGCCCAGCCACTCCTGTACCGAGCCCAGCGGGTAGATCCAGCCGCAGAACGACTTGCCCGTGAGAATCAGACCCACCACCAGGGCGATCAGTAGGATGAAGGTGGCCTGGTGCAGCTTGGCCACATAGTTGCCCGTAGAAAAGAAGGTGTAGAGGTTAACCACACCGCCAAAGGGACAAATGGAGTGAAGGTTGGCGGTATTGCTCCAGCTCAGGTATTTGCCAATGCTGATTACGAGCACGTAAACGAAAACCGCGATTTGCACGATCCATCGGAAAGTCTGCGCATTCTCCTTGCGTCTGAGCGATGAAGACATCACAACCTCCTTGTTTTATCCAGGTTCAGCAGCTCATTCTGGGGCTATGATCCATTGCCCTTCGCTCGATCGTGACGGCGCCGGTTCAGCATTTTGTCACCGCAAGATTGTAAGATATTGTCGATAGGAGGTGAAACAAATGATCACGTTGGGCAACTTTTTAGTTCCGCTTGAATTTACGTATGACGAGGACAACCTCACGGCAGAAGATCGTGAGATTCTAGGAGCTTTTGTTCGTTTTAAGTTCCCCGATGCTTCAACAGGGCAAACGGTGATCCCTGAAAAAATCGGAGAGTGTATGCTTCTGGACGAAGTAACTCGCCAGGCCCAGACATACTTAACACATAATCCAACCCTCTCCTATTTTGTAAAATGTGAAGGGAAAAACTACATCATCGAGGTCGCCCTTGGCTATCCAGCGGTCAATGTCAGCATCCGCAACAAAGAACAACGCATTAGTTCTCACTGAATTCGATAACCTTGTCGGTTCGACGCGCTATCAGCAGTGGGATTGCGGGGATCAAGACCGAAGGCGCGCCACGCCAAATCGCCATCTCAGGAATCCTGTACGATGCTCTTACTGCTTTAGCAAGGTCTCCAGCACCGTCTCCTTCGCCAGTTTCTTGGTACAGAAGAACCAATCGTAGCAGGTCAGGCCTTGATCCTTGCCCTCCATCCGATCCCGGGCTACGCCGCAGGAACCGGCGGGCGGAACAATCACGTCATCGCCGGGTTGCCAATCGGCCGGTGTGGCCACCCCAAAGGCATCGGCGGTTTGCAGTCCGATCAGCGCTCGATACAATTCGTCGAAATTCCGTCCCAGGCTGAGCGGGTAATAGATGAGTGCGCGGATGATCCCTTTGGGATCAATTAGGAACACCGCCCGCACGGCCTTGGTGGAGCTTTCCCCTGGCTGGATCATCCCGTACTTCTTGGCTACCTCCATGGTGATGTCCTCGATCAGAGGGAACTTCACTTCCACGTTCTTCATCCCCTTGTATTCGATCTTCTCCTTGATCGTCCGCAACCAGGCGATGTGGCTGAACAGTCCGTCTATCGACAAGCCGACCAGCTTGCAGTTGGCATGGGCGAACTTCTCTTCCAGGGTGGCAAAGGTCATGAATTCCGTGGTGCAGACCGGAGTGAAATCGGCCGGGTGGCTGAACAAGATCACCCAACTGCCGATGAATTGTTCGGGGAAGTTGATCTCCCCCTGGGTGGTGACGGCTTTAAACGCCGGCGCCTTGTCGCCGATCCGCGGTAGGATCTGCGCAACCTTCTCCTCTACAAGTTCCATGTTTCTATTCCTTTCCGAATGTAGTTTGGTGGGGGACCCCTTCCCCGATCAAATCCAATAGGCCAGCAGGGATCTATTTGTGAAACCGCGCCAGCCTCGCTGATATTCCCAGCGGTGCCCGATCGGGTCCAGGATTCTGATGCCATCTACTGTTGATCCTTGGATTCCCTGTCCGAATTTCTCTTCCCGCTGCATCCACGGAAGGAGCATCGGACAGAAACACCATCAAGATCAGAGGGTTTTTTCCGTTTAACGGCCGCCCCCCCTCGTTTGACAAAAAGCCGCTCGATTGTCTAATATGAACAAATGTTCGTTACGAAGATCGGGATTCCCGATGCCTAGACCCTGTCGTCTCCGCCTGATCGAGCAGATCCCCGCCGTGCGCTTTTTCAAACCGCAGGGGATCCCCCTGCGGCAACTGGAAGTGATCCGCCTGGCCCTGGACGAACTGGAAGCCATGCGGCTGGTGGACGGGGAAGGGATCTACCAAGAGGACGCTGCCGTGCGGATGAACGTCTCCCGCCCCACGCTTGCCCGCATCTTGGACAGCGGACGCCGCAAAACAACCCAAGCCTTGCTGGAAGGAAAAGCACTGGCGATCGAAGGCGGCAACACCCAACTGATCGAGTCATCGTTTTCGCCTGGCTGCCGTTTTCGCGGTTGCCGGGGTTGGGCCAAAGACGAAACGAGCAAGGAGGAATCCGACCCATGCAAGACCTAACCGTTTTACCGATGCCGAAAGAAGCGATTCATCTGTCGATCCCGAAGCTTGTCAGTCGATTGGGCATCGTCATTTGTCACCGCTACCACAACTGTGCCGGGGGCAAATGCCTGCGGGCTTTGCGAAATCGGGAAGGGGCGTTTTTTCGCTATCGCGAACAAGAAGTAGAGTTAGTGGGCTTTACTTCCTGTGGCGGTTGCCCCGGCGGCAACATAGAAACCGCGCCGGAAGAGATGATCAAGAACGGGGCATCGATCGTTCATCTGGCGACGGGATTGCTGGTTGGCTATCCTCCTTGTCCCAGAATTCGATACTTTGCTGATTTTTTACAGAATCGGTATCAACTGCAAGTGGTGATGGGCACGCACCCCATCCCGCAAAAATATTACCTGGTGCATCAGAGTTTAGGGAGTTGGGCGGCCCCGGGTTGGACAAACATCCTGGAGCCCGTGTTGACGGATGAGCCGATCCGGCTCTCCTATAACTGAGCTGGAAAGCAAACAGAGGAGGAATCATGAAGATTGCCTTACCCACAGAAGACGGCAGCACCATCTGCGCCCACTTCGGCCGCGCCCCCCAGTTTCTGGTTTTCACCGTCGAGAACGAGCAAATCACAGGGAAGACCCTGCGGCCCAATACCCACGCCGCCGGGGAACACAGTCATCACGAGCCGGAGCGGAGCCACGATGATATTCTGGGTGCCCTCGCCGACTGTCAAGTGGTGATTTCCCAAGGGATGGGGCCACGTGCGGTGACTGCCTTGGAAGATGCGGGACTACTGGTCTTTTTCACCGAGGAGACCGACATCGAAACGGCCGTCCGTTTGTATCTGCAAGGAGACGTGACCAGCACGGAAAGCGGCTGCCAACAGCACCGCTGTTCCTGACTCCCGTTGCTGGGCGTAAGGAGGTTCTTATACAAATGAAACGAATTACCGTTCTTCTGCTTCTGCTCCTGGGCATGGGACTGTTGATCGGCCTTCCGGTCCGGGGAAATGACGTGTCCGACTTACAAGCCGAACTGGATGAATACAAAGCGCAACTGGGTGTCGTTGAAGCCCAACTGACGGCGACCCAGGATCATCAAAGCGAGCTACTGAACCAAATCGACGACGTGAATGCCCAGATGTACGAGGTCGAAGGGCTGTTCACCTTCTACCAATCGAAGTCGGACG
>JAPLHX010000101.1 GCA_026389415.1 Coprothermobacterota bacterium
GTGAAGGACGGCATCACCCTGGGCCAAACCACCTTCGAGCAGGCGCTCTCGGCTGGAAACATCAAGGTCGAGGGAACCCCCCAAAAGCTGGCCGAACTGCTGGGAATGCTTGACACGTTCAGCCCCTTTTTCCAGATCGTGGTGCCATAAACGCAGGATCAAATGGTAGGAGCGCCCCCAGTGTTGATCTGCTGGTGAAGCTCTCCAAGGCGCTCTGTTGTGGCATGGAAGACCTGATCAGGTCAAAATAGTGATATGAAAGAGGGGCAAGCGGGCAAAAGGCCGGGGCAAGGGACCTGGTGATGCCAGGAATTGGAAGGGAGGCCATAACGGCTAGGATTCTGTTCGTGACGCCCAGTGCGTTCCACCGGTCGATGTCCTTCGATCTCCCGTTGGGCTTGCTCAACCTGGCAGCGATCTTGCGGCAGGCCGGCCACCAGGTCGAAATCCTGGACTTCAACGCTCTCTATCAGGATGGGTCACTGCGCCTGGTAGGGGATGAGGCAGAGAATCTGGCGGCCATGCGCGACCTGCTCCTCGCAAGGCAGCCGGAGCTGCTGGGTTTTTCCACCTTCTGTTTCAGCTACCACATCGCCCTTCTTGTGGCCCGGGCGGTGAAGGAGAAGCGTTCCGGCCTCCCCGTCATCCTGGGCGGTCCGCAGGCTTCGCTGACCGCCAAATCGACCCTGCAGGCCTTCCCGTGGGTGGATGCCGTGGCGGTTGGTGAGACGGAGCAGACGGTCGAGAGGATTGTCGCCGGGTTGCTGGGCAAAACTTCGCTTGCGGAGATCCCCGGGGTAGCGTACCCCGAAGGGAAATCGATCCGCCTGAATGCACCAGCGCCCCTCTTGGACCTGAAGGATCTACCGGAGCCGGACTATGGAATGGTTTCAGCTTTGTAACGATCTCGACGGGTTGGGCTTCCCCTTGACCTGGTCTTGTAGCGCCCGCCTGGACACGGTCGATCAGACTCTGGCGGAACGCATGGTTCGCTCCGGTTGCCGCCGCATCTTCCTCGGGTTGGAGAGCAGCTCCCCAAGGGTCCAAACGATGATCAGCAAGCCGATTGATCTGGAAAAAGGGCTAGCGGTAGTGGATTTCCTGCAAAAGTCGGGAGTGCAGACGATCTGCTCGCTGATTGTGGGGTTCCCCGGCGAAAGGGAAGAGGACGTGCGCCAAACCCTTTCCCTCGCGCTCCGACTAAGCGAGATGGGTTGCGAAGTGCAGGTAAATCCCTTTACGTTCCTCCCGCAGACGGAACTTACCGAGCAATACCAGGACCGGCTAGTCTTTGACGGAAGCCCCAGCAATTTCGGCTCTGCTCAGTTTGTCCGCCTGGCGCTTGACTGGATCCGCCGCTACCCGCAAATCTTCCCCTACTTCTACACCGTGGACGATCCCATCCGGCGCACGACGGACGGCCTGGACGCGTTTCTATCTCTCTTTTTCTGGCACTTACAACCCTACCTGCCGGACACCTGGCGCTTCCTCCTGGAACGCCGGCATGATGACCTGCTGGACATCTTCCTCGATTTCCAAGGCCTGGGGTTGGCCACGGATCAAGGGCACGAGTGGGAGGAATTCTCCCTGGCCACCCTGAGCTGGGTCGCTTGGACCGGATCGCTTCTGGACGAGATGCAGCAATATCTCTTGCGGGCGGACCTGGGCCGTGACGGTACGATCATTCGCGAGATGTTCCGCTATGAGCGGGATCGCTTTGAATTCCAACACGGTTTGGGGAATCGAAACCATTCGTTGTATCGTTACCAGGCCGATGTTTTGCAGGCCAAGGAAGAAAGGCTCTCTGTGGAAGATGTACCCCTCTCTGCGGTGACAGTTGTCTTTCATCGTGAAGAGCTACCCGGTGACGAAGGAATGGTGGACATTGGGCAGGAAATTTGCCGGGATTCCAAGGGAAAGGAGGCGAAATCATGTCCGTAGAACAGGAATTCTTGATGCAGTTGTTTGAGGATGAGGAGCTGCGTAACAGGTTCAAGGCCAACCCCAAGGAGGTTCTCGCAGCTCGCGGGATGGAATACGACGAGGCAGCGGAATACCGAGTGCCAATACTTTTTCTTTTCGCAATTATGAATTTCTGACTTGTAGGAGCAGGGTTTGACCCTGCCGGGAGGGCGACCACAAAGACCGCCTGAGGAGCGGGGATCCTCCTGGGTTGGGGCCGGGACAATCGGTGGGTGACCAGGCACAAGACCAAAGTGCAATCCACAAGGAGGAATTGAGGACAGCCACTAACGGAAGAATTGATTACGTGACAACAGGAGCTCGCTTCGCAAATAGGGAGGTCGGACAGTTTGCAGTCGGTGTTCCGAGAGCAGCAAGCACCCGTTAGTATTGGTCGATCTCGGTGTAAAATGGGGGCGAAATGCACTCAAATCCTCTTCAGGTCGCCGGTCAAATTGCCGATCTCTTCACTTCACTTCCGCAGGTCGAAGCTGTTACCCTGGCCGGATCTCGCGGAAGCGGGGCGGACACATCCGACGATACCTCCGACATCGATTTGTATGTCTTCACACGGGGCGAGATTCCACTTGAGACCCGCCGCGCCATCGTCGAACAGACCGGCGGCGCCACGCAATCCAGCCTCAACCTCAACTACTGGGGCCCAGGCGACGAATGGCTGCATGCACCCACCGGGTTCGAGATCGACATCGTTTACTTTGATGCAACCTGGATGGAAGACCAAATCGCTCGCGTCATTGAAAAGCATCAAGCCGGCTTAGGATATTCCACTTGTCTCTGGCATACCGTCCGGCAGTCCATCGTGTTTTCCGACCCACGCGGCTGGTTCGCCAGACTTCAACAGCAATGTCAAATTGAGTATCCAGAACCCTTGCGCCAAAACATCATCGCCCTCAATCACCCGGTTCTGCGGAGCATCATTCCAGCCTATGCCAACCAACTCGAGAAGGCGGTGAAGCGCCACGATCTTGTAAGCATCAATCATCGTCTCGCCGCTATGTTCGCAAGCTACTTCGACATCCTCTTCGCCGTGAATCGCCAGTTACACCCCGGCGAAAAGCGCTTGGTCGAGTTCGCGGTGAACCACTGCGCTTCGCTGCCGGCAAATTTGGAGTCGGACATTGCTTCAATCCTGCTGCCAACGGCCGCAGATGTCTCGGATCTTCCCGTCCATCTCACCGGCTTGCTGAATCATCTAGACCAAATGCTGAAGAACGAGGGGATCGTGTAGCGCCATTATGGTTTATGCAAACATACGCACGAGAAGGTTCCTGCGTGCAGTCAACAGTAAATTCATTCGCGTCAACGGAATCCGGAAGCGGACCAGACTGTGCGGCGCAATTCTGCTATCCTCGTGCGGAAGGAAATCACCCGGAAGAGGAGGAATCGACGATGAGCAACCGTAGCCATGACTGGTTCCGGCAGGCCGAGGCCGACCTGCGGCATGCCCGCCATGCGCTGGCCGACGCGGACTACGAGTGGAGCTGCTTCGCCGCCCACCAAGCAGCCGAGAAAGCGTTCAAAGCGGTCTTTCTGAAACGTGGAGAGGAAGCCTGGGGGCATACCCTGACCGCCCTCCTCGGGAATCTGCCGGAGCATCTCCAGGCGCCGACCGAGCTGGTTCGCCGGGTCAAACAACTGGATAAGCACTACATCCCTACCCGCTACCCCAGCGGCTTCGACGCCGGCGCGCCGACCGATTTCTACACCGTGGAGGAAGCGCTGGAGGCCGTCCAAGCGGCGGAGGAGATCCTTGGTTTCTGTCGTCGTCAAATCGGCTGATCTACCCCGCATTCGGGAAGCTGTGGAGGCTTATGCTCTTCGCTTGCACCAAGAGCACCCCGAGATCCGGCGTATCCTCTGGTTCGGATCTTGGGTACGAGGTGATGCCTCACCGGGAAGCGACGTTGACATCTGCCTAGTCCTCTCGGTCTCAGACAAGCTGCCAAGAGATCGTCTGCCCGACTACCTGCCGTTGGGTTTCCCGGTGGGCCTCGATCTTCACCCCTACACGGAAGCAGAACTAGAGGTTCTGCGGACTGCCTCGCCCCAGTGGTTCGCAACTCTGACAACAGGCCTCGAGGTACCATCGGGCGCTCTCTGAGTTCCTACGCCGGCAGGTGCCGGCCCTCGAACGAAGCGAAGGGAAGCGAAAGGCTCCTCAGGGAGACAAAAGGGAATGTCATCCTAAATCTCCCTCCTAAATCTCCCTCCCTCTATCCTGAGCACCCCCTCCCTCCCGTCATCCTGAAGCACGCAGTGCTGAAGGATCTTGCCTGTAGCTCTTGACCCATGAAGTACCAAAGGTCAGACCCTTCGCAAAGACGGCTCAGTGTGACAAAAGAGGTTGTCATCCTGAAGCACGCAGTGCTGAAGGATCTTGCCTGTAGCTTTTGACCCATGAAGTACCAAAGGCCAGACCCTTCGCAAAGACGGCTCAGGGTGACAAAAGAGGTTGTCATCCTGAAGCACGCAGTGCTGAAGGATCTTGCCTGTAGCTTTTACTTGAAAGACTCAAGGCCGGACCCTTCGCAAAGACGGCTCAGGGTGACAAAAGAGCCAGACCCTTCGCAAAGGCGGCTCAGGGTGACAAAAAAAAGCTCCTCAGGGAAAATTGGGGAAGACCACTAACTAAAGAAATGAGTGGCTACCCCCCCAATTAATGCAAAACTGGTCAGCCGGGTCGATTCACGCGCAGCAGCTTGCCGGCCAAGGGTTCGTTCTCACGGATCACTCGATCCAAATGCTCTGCCCAAGCCGCGCCATCGAGGTCAAGTGACGTGACAATGATCCCCGCGTGGTCCGGCATGATCCCATGTAAACGGACGAAATGCCTTCGGTTCAAGGAGAGGAGAGCTCTCTTTTCTCCTCGTGCGAAGGCCAAAATGACATCGTCGGACGCTGCCCGTTCGGCAAACCCGGTCTCTTGGATGGTGAGAACATCATGCCCCAGCCTACGAAGAGCAAGCACAACCGGCTTGGGGAAGTTCTCGTTAGCGTAGAGCTGAGCCACTCAAGCTCCCTCGTTCTCTTCAATCTGTCCCTCGATCTCCTCATGGTGGGAGCGAGCATAAGCCCAAGCGTTCACCAGGTCTTCAGCGCGAAGGGTGGGGTAGTTGCCTAGGATCTCAGCTTCCGAAGCTCCCAATTGCCTGGCTCGCACGAGAACCCAAACGGGAATCCTGGTGCGAACGACGCAAGGTTCGCCGCCACACACGCCGAGGATACTCTCGATGCCGGGCCAAGCGTCTCCCAGGTCACGAACGACCAACTGTAGCAGTTGGGCTTTCTCGGATCGGTTAAGGTCGGCCAACAATTCCTCCACTTTTTCTCTTGTGCTCATTTTTATCTCTCCTCAGAGTTGATGATAGCAGGATTGGGATTCCTTCTCAGGGACGTTGTTAAATTGTTGACTAACTCCTGCAGGTTCACTTCGCTTGATATCCTGCCAAGGCTCGCCTGGCTGGATCGTCCCGGACTTCTTGGCTATCACCATGGTAATGGCCTCGATCAAGGGTAACCTCACTTAGAGCAAACTTAGCCCCCCGCCTCTCGTTAGCTGGTTCTATTTCCGGTTTGCACGGACGGTTTCCACGCTGGCTCCATCGCGCCGATTCCCCTCCTGGTCGCAACACTGGGTTTGGCGCGCGCATGACGCCGGTAGTAGGGCAGGTGCCAGAGGGCATGCGCCACTCCGATCCCCATCATCACCAAAGAGGAGTAGATGTGAACATCCAACAAGAACGGAGCCATTGTTTGCAGCAGGTGAAAGCGCAGGGGGAGCAAATCCAGCACGCCGGACACCAGCGAAATCAAGAAGCTGGCGGTAAGGGCCAGGTTGAGTCCCCAACGCCAGAAGGCCTTCCGGTTTTGGCGGTGCAACTGCTTGGCTTTCCGCGCGCAGGTGCGATAGTAGGGCCAATGCCAGAAGGTATGCACGGCCGCCACCAGCAGAAACGCGAGAGAGGAATCCAAATGCACCGTCACGATCGTCCGTTCCCAGCCGGCAAACCAGCCAAAGGTTAGGGCAAAATAGTCGAGGGCGCCGCTGAAGAAGGAAACCGCAAACGTGAATGTGAGCAGAAGGTTGAGCGACCAGCGGTAGTTCTTAAGCGTAAACCAGGCACAGGATCGGCCGCGGCTGACAGACCGGAGCAAAGCCAAACTTTTTAAGAGGATCAGAACCGCCGCCGTGATCAAAGCGACCCACAGTTCTTGCGGGATCCCCTGCGAACCACCGGGCGGATTGGGGGGTTCGCTTAAACCCACGACGGCGACGATGCCGGTCGATGTGCCGGAGGCGGAGGCCGTCTGTGTCGGCGCAATGGGGGCCAGGGGCAAGTTCGGGTCAAGGTTTTGCCCGGCGGAGGATGGCGCAAAGAGATCGGCGCAAAACTGCAAAAACGTGCTGCGAGAGAATTCCCCCTCCTGGAAGATGGACCCGAGAGAGGTTTGAGTATCGGCGGAGATTCCCCGACCGGCAAGGGCCGCTAACAAACGGTTTGACGGGATGCCGA
>JAPLHX010000015.1 GCA_026389415.1 Coprothermobacterota bacterium
ATGGCGCGAAATTATTCTGAATACTCAAACGATGGAATCCGTCTGGAAAAATTACACGCCGTCCCTGAGAATTCCGGCGCGGTTTTCCGCTTCCCCCATGAGCCGTGGATTTTACGTCGGATTCCGCTGCGCAAAAAGCTCCGGAAAATAAGAGTTTTACAAGAAGACCGCAAACTGAAAGGGCGCATTCCGCGCCCTTTTTTTCGGCCCATAAATAGGTGACTGTGGGGTTGTTGAAAAAGTCCGATTAATGTCATGCTGAGCGTTAGCGAAGCATCTTGCAGTTGTCTTCGGGTATAAAGGACGAACTGCCAGACCCTTCGCCGCGGAGTGAGCTTTCCTTTTTTGTCATCCTGAACGCAGTGAAGGATCTTGCAGTTGAATTTTGGGGTGAACGTGCGGATCCTTCGCAAAGACGACTGTAGAGTCGGGAGATGAGCAACAGTCTGGTGCAAGCTTCGGGCTGCCTCTGTGTCCGGGTTTCCCCTTACGTGGCTCAATACCTGTGCAGGACATCCTGTTCCGGCCCAGACTGCATCCCTTGCGTAAGATCCCCAGCCTTGACGAAGGCGAGCAACGACGTCTGTATCAGGCCATTCAGCAGGAGCTGCAGAACGCGACCGATCTCGGCGGGCTGATCTACGAACGCGACCTTTACAACCAACCGGGTCGTTTCCAGCAGTTTCAAGTGGGATACCGAGAAGGAAAACCGTGCCCCGTGTGCGGATCCATCATCGTCAAGATCCGCACGAGCAGTACTTCCTCCTACATCTGCCCCACTTGCCAAACCTAAACGAGGACGCGCGCACCTCTTTTCAAACGAAAGCGTCCAGCGGGGGGTTGCTCTGCTGAACGAAACGCCAGGCCGCGGCGATACCTTCGGCAATCATCCGGCGTTTGTTTTTCTGGATGAAAAAACTGGGGCCGGCCTGATATCCTCCTCAGACGAAACCGGCGCCTAGGCACCATGGAATGCTTGGAAGCGGATCACCTCGTTCTAAGAGATTCGGGCGTTCCTCCATGATTCGATGCCCACATCTTACAGGTTAAGTCGTCAATTACGTGAGCAAACCTGACAAAAACCAGAGGACAAATTGCGTGTTTTTTATGTTCCACGGCTAAAATTAAAAATACAATTTCATATACTTAACAAATATTTGCGATGTTTCTTCTTGTTGAAGAAAATGTCTTCAACAAAACAAAGGAGGAACTGAGATGAACGAATGCGGGACCATCGAACAGCGGAAGACCACCACTCACTTCACAGCGATGGCTAGGATCGAAGAACGATCCCAGCAACGCAAGCATGACCTGGGGACAGCCAAGCGGGAGCGCCACATCACCAACGCCGCCCGTCCCACCCCTTACGACTTCAGCTCCCTGCTTCTTTTGGCTCGGCTGCAGCAATTTTAACTTCTCTAACAGAACTCTCAAGAAGGCGCCCTCTGACAAATCCTCCGGGGCGCCTTCGGCATGATTGGCTAGAACGACACCCCGCAGTTGTATTCCAGCAAGGTTTCCCTGCTTTGATTCAGGATCCGATGGGGGACTGTGCTTGCGATGGTGTAGGTTTCTTGAATGAAACCACCCCAATGGGTAAAGATCATGACTTGCACGGTAACCTGGTCTCCCTGGAATTTGATCTGTGGCTCAATCGGCAAAGAGTGTGCTTTCTCCATTAAACCGGCGGTGAGCTTTTCCTCGGGAAACATCGGTTGAATCTGATCCAGGGACTGCAAGTTGAAAAGGATCTGAACGTCGTTATAGCCGGCATGCCAGTATTGGTAGAACTGGCGGCCCATCGTGCGCAAAACCACCCACTGGAAAAATCCCTCTGGCGTCCCATCCAACTGCACGAATTCCAGATAGCGATCGTACTGATCTTTTGAAGCGGTGGGATTCTCCGACTGCCAAACCGCATCCAAGTCTGCGTAGCTATCGTATGGAACCTGATTCAGCGGGCGGGCATACAGCACCGGGGATCCACCCATTCCATCGAAGCGGTAGACATAGTCCAGGGTATAACCCGATTGCATCGAAAGGTGCTCTAAGACGGCAAAATACTGGTTGACGTCAAATTCGCTGCCATTCTTTTGGGCATCGGCTTGTTGCAGATACTGGGGTACCGGGCCCGCCATCCCCAACAGGGATGTCATCTGCTCCACATCGGCTTCTAGTTGGTCAATTTGGAGCGGGTCGATTCGCGGTCGATCGGTCTCCACTTTCTGGAACATCAGGCAGCAGGAACTCAACAGGAAAAAGCACAATGTTAGACCCAAACCGATCGTAACGAAGCGGATCCACCAAGGCTTACAAACACCCTTTTGCGTTGCCACCAACACACCTCCATTTCTGTGTTTCCCTCCATGCAACTATAAGGAAAAACGCTTTGGGTGCAAAGCCGTCGCGACCAGGATAGAGTTTCTTTGGGATCAGGAATTCTTTACCGAATCTTTACAAGACGTTTCTTTTTCCTTCATCTGGCTGCTCTTTAATGAGAGTGAAAGGAGAAGGTGAAACATGAAAAAATGGATACTCGCACTGATCGTCGCCGGACTCTTACTGGGAGGGGGGTTAACCTGGGCCTTGCTGCCTGCCCAAGCCGCGGACACCCCGACAACGACCAACCCGACAACGACCGCAAACCCAACATCTCAGCCCGACATCCCCGCATTGACCGACGCCCAGAAACAGCAGTTGCAGGACCTGGATAAGAGCCGGCAGGATAGTGAAAAGGCCCTCCAGGACCAGCTGCAGCAAGCGTTACAGCAATTGAAGGATGCCCTGGTGGCCAACCCCACCGACACGACCAAGCTGCAACAAGCGCAAGCCACCATCCTCTCCCTGGAGGATCAATTGGCCACGAGCCGCACCGACTTCGCCCTGAAGGCCAAGGAGATCACCGGAGGCGCCGCCCTCGGCCCGATGGGTCCGGATATGGAAGGCCCTAAGGGTTGCGGTGACCGCATGGGAGAGCGGCGCGACCGCTTGGAAGGACGCCTCAATTCACAGGACGGGACGCAGACTGGAACTGTCCCGGAACGGCCAGCACTCCCTGATTTCCCCAAGATGAAGGACGGGGCTACAACTGGAACAATGCCACAACGCCTTCCAGACCCCGATCTCTCCAACCTGAAAGATGAACTGGGAGTCACCGATGCCCAGATCACCCAACTGCAGGATCTCCGTACCAGTACCGCCAGCGCTATGCAGCAACTGCGCGATCAGATGCAGACTGCCGAGAAAGACCTGCGCGACGCCATCCAAGCCGACCCCACCGACACCGCCAAACTGCAGACCGCACAAACCACCCTCAGTAACCTTCGCGCCCAGCAATTGCAGTCTCAAGTGAACATCGCACTGCAAGCCAAGCAAATCGTCGGCCCAGACATCTTCGCCAAAGCGGTGGACCAGTTCGGACGGCTCATCGACTTCATCGCCCCCTTCCAGATGGGACAGCCCCCCTTCCAGATGGGACAACGCCCCGACAAAGGGATAGGCCCCCAGGCGCCGCAGCCTACTGGGTCCAACAGTACGCTGACCGACACCCAGAAACAGCAGTTGCAGGACCTGCGTCAGCAGGAGCAGGACAGCACCCAGGCATTGGCCATCCAGCTGAAGGACGCGGCGCAGCAATTGAAGGATGCCCTGGTGGCCAACCCTACCGACACCGCCAAGCTGCAACAAGCGCAAGTCACCATGCTCTCTTTAGAGAATCAGTTAGCGCAGATGCGAAACAACTTCCTGATCCAAGCCCAGCAGATCGCAGGTGCCGATGCCTTGCAAACAATGGAAGGGCGCGTCGAACTCAAGCGGCAAATCCAGGGCCTGGATCGGCAGATCGATCGGCTGGAGGAAAAACAGGACCGACTGGAACGGATCCAGGATCATCCCGGGATGGTCGACGAAATACAGCAGAACCTGGGGTTAACCGACGACCAACTGCTGCAACTGAAGGACCTGCGCGCGAGCGCGCAGACCAAGATGGAACCGATCCAGGCGCAGATGCAAACCGCCCGGGAAACCCTCGATCAGGCCTTTCAAGCGAACCCGATCGATGCCGCCCAAGTGCAGCAAGCCCAAGCCCAAGTGGACGCCCTGCGCGGCCAGATTCTGCAAGCACGGCTGGATGAAGCGCTGCAGATCAAGGCCTTGGTGGGAGCAGAGGCCTTTGCCAAGTTGCTGGATACGCTGATGCTGCCAGAGATGGGACCTCGTCCCTTCTAACCTCCTTTACCCTCACCCTTTCCCTGCCTTGCGAACGGGTCCACCCTCACGGGTCCGTTCGCTCTTTTTAATGAATCGGCCATGCTAAGATTTCTCCAGGCCAGGAATATGAATAAAACAGACCCAACATTCTTAATGAAACGGGGATCCGAGATGACAGACTGGCACAGCCTGCCTGCCCAGGAGGTTCTAACCGAGCTAGGCAGCACACCCCATGGGCTTTCCCCTGACGAGATCGTTCGACGGCGAAACGAGTATGGCACCAACGAATTGGTCGAAAAGAAGCCACCCTCCCTGCTGATGCGCCTGTTGGATCAACTGAAGAGCTTGCTGGTGATCATACTGCTGGGGGCCGTGGTGGTGGCCCTTGCCTTGGGAGAATGGGTGGATGCCAGCGTGGTAGGCGCGATCGTCATTGTAAACGCCATCCTCGGCCTGGTTCAGGATGCGCGGGCCCAGCGAGCCCTGGCAGCGCTGAAACGAATGTCCAGCCCGCTGGCTCAAGTCCTGCGGGAAAGCCGGGTGATGGAAATCCCCACCCAGGAATTGGTGCCGGGGGACATCGTACTCCTGGCCAGCGGCAGCAAGATCCCCGCCGACGCCCGTTTGCTGAAAGGAGTGAACCTGCAAGTGGACGAAGCGCCCCTGACGGGGGAATCGCTGCCGGTGGAGAAGGAGGAACCGGCGCTGCCCGAGCAAACATCCCTGGCCGATCGTCACAACATGCTCTACATGGGCACTACCGTCACCTATGGACGGGGAGAGGCTGTCGTGGTTTCCACCGGGATGGCCACCGAGATTGGCAAGATCGCGACCTTGTTGCAGAAATCCACAAAGGAAACCACACCACTGCAGCGGAACCTGGAACAGGTAGGCAAGATTCTGGCAATCCTGGTGAGCGCCGTCTGCCTCCTGGTGCTGGGCGTAGGCGCCTTGTCCGGGATTCCCCTGTTGACGATGTTCCTGATCGCCGTCAGTCTGGCCGTCGCTGCCATTCCGGAGGGCTTGCCGGCAATCGTGACCATCGTGTTGGCTCTGGGTACCCAGCGCATGGCGAAACGCGGGGCGATCGTGCGCCATTTGCCCGCCGTGGAAACCCTCGGTTCCACATCCGTGATCTGTTCCGACAAAACGGGAACCCTGACCCTAAACGAGATGATGGTGGAAAAAATCGTCACACCCTCCGATCGCTACGAGGTGACCGGTTGTGGCTACGAGCCAGGGGGTGAGGTTTACCTAGACGAACAGCCGATCGTCCAATTGCCGTCATCGTTGGAACTATTGCTCCGGGCCGCGACCCTCAATACCGATGCCACCCTGCAGCAAACGGACGGCCAGTGGCAGATTGTAGGGGACCCGACCGAGGGGGCTTTGGTGGTGCTGGCGGCAAAAAACGGCTTTTGGAAGGAGCAACTGGAAAAAGAATACCAACGCATTGCCGAGGTACCCTTCTCTTCCGAACGGAAGATGATGACGACGGTCTTCCGCTCCGATGCCGCCACTTGGGTTTTCTCCAAGGGTGCTCCGGATTTGTTGCTCAATAGTTGTACGCACTACCGCCAGGAGCAGGATGAACATCCCCTCACGTTGGAATGGCGGGAGCGGTTTGACCGCCAAAACGCGGAGCTGGCCCGGGAAGGTTTGCGAGTGTTGGGCATCGCTTACCACCAGACCCAAGCGGAAGAGACGGACTGGGAACAAGGGATGGTGTTCTTGGGGTTGGCTGCGATGCGAGACCCAGCCAGAGCGGAGGCCAAGCAAGCGATTGCCATCTGCCGCCAGGCCGGCATCAAGCCGGTGATGATCACCGGGGACCATCTGCTGACAGCGACCGCGATCGGTTCGCAGCTGAGCTTGCTTGGCCATGAACGGGAAGCGGTCACCGGAATGGAACTCTCCACCTGGTCCGATCAAGAATTGCTGCAAGCAGCGCCCCACATCTCGGTCTATGCCCGCATCTCGCCCGAAGACAAGGTGCGGATCCTGGTCGCCTATCAGCAACGGGGCAAGGTGGTCGCCATGACCGGCGACGGCGTCACCGCCGCACCCGCCCGCAAGAAAGCCGCCAGTGGTGTGGCGATGGGGATCACCGGCACAGATGTCACCACGGACGCGGCGGACAGGATCCGGACCG
>JAPLHX010000265.1 GCA_026389415.1 Coprothermobacterota bacterium
ATTCCGGACATTGTGGATCCAGGGGATATGCTAGTCTCCAATAACCTCAATTCGATGTGCGCCAAAACCATTCAGGTAGAGGGTTGGGCATTGCAGGGCTTCGCTGGCGGCCACTTTGACCAACGGGAACTGGGCTCGCAGGTAATCGCCCGCTCCAATCGTACCGGCCGATCCGGTGGCCGAAATATAACCCGCCATCCGGGAGCGGGGAGTTTTTACTTGTTGAAAAACCTCCTCGATGGCGGGCCCGGTTACGGCATAGTGCCAAATGCTGTTACCGAACTCCTCGAACTGATTGAAGATCACAATTTGGTCCCCGCGCTCCTTGCGAAGCTCCCAGCATTTGTCATAAATCTCTTTCACGTTGGATTCGGTGCCCGGGGTAGCGATCACCTCTTTTGTACCGATCTCCTCTAACCATTGAAACCGCTCGGGGCTCATGCCTTCGGGTAAGATGGCGATGGCATCACAAGCCAAAAGGGCACAATCAAAGGCCCCGCCGCGGCAATAGTTGCCCGTAGAGGGCCATACGGCCCGTTGGGTGGTGGGATCGAATTCCCCGGTCACCAAGCGGGGGATCAGACAACCGAATGCCGCTCCCACCTTGTGCGCCCCGGTGGGGAAAAACTTGCCAATAAGGCCGATAATTCGCGCGGGCACCCCAGTGAGTGCAGGAGGGAGCTCTATGAAATTCACTCCGTTATAAAGCCCGTTGGAGATATCGTTCTTCCAGGTGATGCGAAACAAGTTCAGCGGATCCGCATCCCACAGACCAATCGATGGCAGGAGATTCTTCACCTGGGCCGGCACCATGCTCGGATCTCGCTGCTGAGCGAATGTGGGGATCAGGATCCGGCGCTGTCGGCAACGCTCGATGGTTTTCTCTAGCACCGCCTGTTTTGCAGTAAGGGATTCTGGGTTGGCCATGTCAACACGCTCCTTGGATGATTTCTTTTGGATTCATATCAGAAACGGATTGGGTACAGTCTATCAAATAGCCGGTCCAAATTGCAGTCGCTTCCGACAGATCGAGCGCAGAGAGAATTCGTAGTGGTCTGCTTTCAGCAGACGCAGGATTTCGTCCAGCCGAGCACCACCCGATGGATACGAGACAGTCTCAACCTGCAGCCAATCGATGCCTGAACAAAATGATAAAAGATAGGGGCGCAGGTCAAAGGTTTTTTCCCTTTTGGGTGTATGTCGGTGCACAGGTATCGATTCCCGCGCCAAAACATTCGTAAACCAATCCGCCTCCGGTGCCTTCTGCCATTCCCCTTCCAGTTGCCACAGGGAGCGGAAGGGGAATGCCGTCAAAGCCTTCTCGTGCTCGGGGATCTCCCGAACCGAGTGGATCAGCAGACCGGGAGGTCCCAGACCCTTCAGCCGTTCCACCAGCGTGGCGGGGGTCATCTGCTCAAGGTAAAGATCACATTGTTCTTGATCCCCCATCGCTCCTACGGGGAGCGGTGGTCCCATGGCAATGTGCGGTCGCGGGTGGAATCCCAGGCTGTAGACCATCGGCAAACCGGCTCGTCGTACCAGGCGAGAAAGTATCCGCCAAAGATCCAAATGGGAAAGGAAGGCAATCGGCGCTCCTTTTTGGTAGAGCAGGCGCAAACGAGTCATTCGGCGTAGGCTCTTTCCCGTTCCCGCCAGAGATAGGCTGGGCCGGTCGGATAGCGCACCACGTTCCAAGGAAGGATTTCTTCCCGCCGGCGTGCACGCAAATAAGCTCGAGGGTCAATCCCCGCTCGAACAAACGCTTCTTGCCAAACGGCGTTGGAGAAGAAATCGCTCCAACCATCCAGGCGCGATCCACCTCGCCAAGCCTCCCAAATCGCTGCGGCCAGGCGGCGATCTCCCCGGGCCAGCACTCCCTCCAATACACTCAACTCTTCCCGTTGACCGCCGGTTTCGATTCCGATCCGCTCCAGTTGTTGGCGAAGAAAGGATCGTTTTTGTCGGATCCGCTCCAGATCCTCCATCGCTTCCCACTGAAATGCGGTTTGTGCTTTGGGCACAAATGCGGAGACCGCTGCGGAAAAGCGAAGTCTACGCCCGGCATGTCGAGCTTCTGCTCGCAACTTCTCGACCAAGGGAAGGATGTCCTCCAGATCCGGCTGGGTTTCCCGCGGCAAACCGACCATGAAGTAGAGCTTGATTCGTTGGAAACCAGCATCCGCTGCCATCTGTACCGCCTCCACCAGTTCTTGGTCGCGGATATCCTTGCCGATAATCGTGCGCAGCCGCTCTGATCCGGCTTCAGGCGCAAATGTGAGGGTGATCTTATTCCCCTGGGCTAGCCGGGCTAACTTCACAGAGAAAGAATCGGCTCGCAGGGAAGGAAGGGAAACGGTCACCCGCAATCGTTTCTGTAAGGGCTGCAATTGCTCGAGCAGGCCGCTTAGGTCAGGGTAGTCGCAAGTGGACAACGAGATCAATCCCAACTCCTCCCATCCCGTGTTTGATAAGATCGCTTCTGCCTGGAGGAACAGGGTATTGGCGGAGCGGATCCGTTGTGGACGGTAGATGATACCGGCTTGACAGAATCGGCAGCCGCGCAAACAACCGCGGAAAAGCTCCACCTGGGCACGATCGTGTACGATCTCCAATCCGGGAACGATGGGTTTGGTCGGAAAAAAAGCCCGATCCAGGTCGGTGACTTTTCGGCTGATCACGGGCCACGGGGCCCCACCCACTGCTTTCACTTCCTGCAGAAGACCGTCTGCATCGACGCTGACATGATAGAGGGATGGTACATAGAGGCCCGGAATCCGGGCGAGGGATCGGTGCAATTCCCCCCGGTCGCGAGACGGCTCCCGTTTCCATTCTTTCACCGTACGGGCAATGTCTAATATTGCTTCTTCCCCATCTCCGATTAACATCGCGTCAAAGAAAGGGGCCATCGGCTCTGGGTTGGCAGTGCCTGGCCCTCCCGCAACGATCACGGGATCGGAACTTTGGCGCTCCTGGGTATAAAGGGGGATCCCACTCAGATCCAGCATATTTAGGATCTGCGTGTAGGTCATCTCGTACTGCAGAGAGAATCCAATCAGGTCCATTTCACCCAGTGGCGCATGCTCTTCCAACGTCTGCAATGACAGGCCTTTCGCGCGCAGTAAGCGCTCCATATCTGCTGCCGGTGCATAAACGCGTTGGCAATAGAGGTCGGGTTCTTCGTTCAACCGGTGATAGAGGATGGACAATCCCAGGTTGGACATCCCGATTTCATAGAGATCCGGGTAGGCCAGAGCAATTCTAAACAAGTCTGGATCCCGTTTGTGACAGGAATTCAACTCGCTGCCCACATAACGGGCAGGCTTTTCTACCAGGTACAAAAGGGGATCGATGATTAGGCCTCCGGATAAAAAAGAAATCGACGGCGGTGGAGGGACACCGAGAAAATCAAGCCAACGCCGATCAAGCTGATCAAAACGTTGTTGCCGCCATAGGAAAAGAACGGCAGCCAGATCCCGGTGACGGGCATGATTCCCGCGGTCATGCCGATATTGATAAAAATGTGACAGAGCCACATGCCGGCCAGCCCCACTACAAGGAGAGCGCCAAAATCGTCCTCCGCCTGTTGAATGACCAGCAGGCAGAAATAGAAGAAGAAGGCATAGAGGGTCAACAATGCGGCTACGCCGAGAAAGCCGAGTTCCTCGGCCAACACGGCAAAAATGAAATCAGTGTGTCGTACCGGTAAGAACTGCAACTGTTTTTGCGTGCCCTGCAAATAGCCTTTGCCCAAAAAACCGCCCGATCCAATGGTGATCAAAGATTGGCGGAGGTTGTAACCAATACCGAGAGGATCCACCTGGGGATTGAACAGAACCAGGATCCGGTCCCGCTGATACTGGTGCAGGAATTGCCAAAGCAAGGGAGTGGAAGCCAGCAGCGCTCCTAAGGAAGAGAGCAGGTACAATGGCCGAATCCGTGCGAAAAAGCTCATCCAAAAGAAAACAAAAACCAACACGATCGAGGTTCCCAAATCCGGCTGTTCGTAGACCAGTAGAACCGGTACGATTGTGAGCACCAGAACGCGCAGAAATCGGATCAGGGGACCACGTTGCAGGGTTTTCTCCGTCAGTTCCCGGGCTAAAACCAAAACCACAGCAATCTTTGCCAATTCCGAAGGCTGAATCGAAATAGGCCCAAAGTTGATCCACCGTTGAGAACCGAACACTTCCGTTCCAATAAAAAACACTGCCACGAGCAACAGCAGAGAAATGGCATAAAATGGGTAGGTCAACTTACGCCAGATGTGATAATCGAGATTGGCGACCAGGATCGCGAGCACTACGCCGGCCAAGAGGTATCCCAATTGCCAGTAGAACGCCACATGATCGGTCAGGCTGGTTGCGCTAAAGAGAACCAACAATCCGTACAGCAACAGTGAAAGTACGACCAACAAAAAAGGCCAATTCAGATTGCGGATCAGTCTCCACCAGACGCGACCGGTGACGAATTCCCGGCTCAAGGCGTGACTCCCGTCTTGCCGGCAAAATAGACGTCAAGCAGGTCATGGGCAAACGGAGCCAAGTAGCTGCCATAGGGGATCTTGGAATACTCGTCCATCACCAACACCACGATTTCGGGCTTCTCGACCGGTGCATACGCCGCAATCCAGATATCCTGTTTTTCCCCGGTGATCTGGGCCGTGCCGGTTTTGGCAGCCACCGAGATCCCGTTCAGCTTAATCTGCTGCGTAGTCCCCCGATCGGTAGCGCGGATCATCCCTTCTCGAATCAGGGCCAGAGTCCGCTGGGATAAAGGAATCTCCCGTTTCAGCGTCGGAACCACTGTCTGCAGGGGCAACCCGTCGAATGTGCGGATTTCCCTGACCAGGTGCGGTTGGTAGAGAGTGCCTCCATTGGCCAAGGTCGCGTAGACCATCGCCAATCCCAGCGGCGTAACCAGCACATCGCCCTGCCCGACGCCCATGTTCAGGGTGTCTCCCGGGTACCAGGGCTCATCAGTAAACTGCGCCTTCCAGGCCGGGTTGGGAATCACCCCGTGGACTTCGTCTGCCAAGTCGACGCCGGTCACTTCTTCCAAACCAAGGATTCCAGCCCATTTGGCGATCTTCTCCGGACCCACTTCCAAAGCCAAGGTGTAAAAGAAGGAATTGCAGGAGTTGGCGATCGCCTCCACCAGGTCTTGCCGTCCATGCACGCCGACGCAGTTGAATCGCCGGCCTCCTACTTCCACAAAGCCATTGCAGTCGACGTAGTAAGTCTCCGGATCGATTACTCCCTCTTCCAGCGCCGCGATCGTGGTGATGACCTTGAATGTGGAACCAGGAGGAAACCGATCCTGGGTGGTTTTCTCCGTGAAGGCTCTGGCGTCCAAGAGGGCCTGGTATTCTTTCGGCTGGATCCCCTTGACGAACGAATTGGGATCGAAGTCGGGCGAAGAAACCATCGCCAGAATCTCTCCGGTCTGCGGGCTGAGGCAGACAATGGCTCCGTTCATCTTGTTGTCCACCAAGATCTGCCGGGCTTTTTGCTGGAGTTTCAAGTCCACCGTGAGAATGAGGTCTTTACCTGGAACTTGCTCGATCTCTTGTAATACGCGGATCGGTTGGCCGATGGCGTTGACTTCGATGATCTGTTTTCCTTTTTGGCCGCGCAAGATTTTTTCGTAGGCCTTCTCCAAGCCAATCTTCCCGATATTGTCTCCACCGGTATAACCCTCGCTTTCCAGGCCGGCCAATTCCTCGGCGGAGATCGCTCCTGTGTAACCGATCAAATGAGAGAAAAGATTGGCATAAGGGTAGAACCGTTCCGGTTCAATCTGGGTGATCACGCCGGGAAGCTGCAAGTGTTGTTCGGCGATCTTTTGAACGACCTCTTCGGTCAAGCCCGTCCGTAATGGCATCGGATCCCAAGCGGGAAGCTTGTTCTCCACCAGTTTGGCTTGGATTTCTTCGACCGGCATCTCCAGTATTTGGGAGAGCCTGGGTAAAACTGCTTCCTTCAGTTCCTCCGGTATGATTTGGACGGTGTAGGTCGGATTGTCCTTGGCTACAACATCCATATTCCGGTCGTAGATGGTGCCGCGGATGGCGACCGAAGAAACCAAACGAGATCGGTTTTGCTCTGCTGCGATGGTGTATTCCTCCCGATGAAGGACCTGAAGAAAAAACAAACGGCCAAACAGAAGGATCAGCAGCAGCAAAATGGTCCCGGCAAAAATCAGGATCGATCGGCGTAGGCTCTTCATTCCAGCACGGTAAAGCGTTCCGAAGGTCGGCGAATTCGCAGCAAGCGGCACAGCGGGTACAGCGGCACAGCCCAGAGGAGCGTGTAGAGCAGATGCCAGAGCAAGCGAAGCGCAAACGCGGAGCCGGTCAGACTGCCGCCAAACATCAAGAATAGGACCGTCACGATCAATTGGCTTGTCAAGTCAAAGAGGAACACGGATAACAGCCAAACGACAAATCCCTTGGCAAAGAACAACCGGCGAAGAGAGAAGAGAAGTTGCGCACAGAGCAAGTAAGCCAAGAAATGAAAGCCAAGCGGATACGAGCAGACCAGATCTTGCAGGAAACCGGCCGTGGCAGCCAGCACTAGTACAAAGACTCGATCCTCCTCCCATAATGCCAAAGAAACCAACAGCGGGACCAGCAGCGCCGGAATACCCGCGGAAGACCAGCCGGCCAGAAGCGAGCTCTCCAATAACCCGGCTAACAAGAAGATCAACCAATACAGAATTCCACGTTTCATGGAGTTGGCATCGATGACGGGATCGATTCGATCGCCGGAAGGGTCTCCCCGGTGATCTGCGCGGGCAAAAGCAGTAGAAACTGCAGGTTGGTCAAGTCGATCGTTGGTTCCAGTGTAGCCCGAAGATAGAGAGAGCCGCTGGTATGAACCTCTCGAATGGTTCCCACCAGTAAACCGGCGGGAAAGATGCCTCCGTTCCCGGAAGTCACAACCAGGTCTCCCGCTTGCATCTGGGTTTCCTTCACCATCCGCTCCACTTGGCAGGAGTTCAGGCCATCCCCTTTCACAATCGCCAGCTCGCCTGTCCGTTCA
>JAPLHX010000123.1 GCA_026389415.1 Coprothermobacterota bacterium
CAGCGCGTTTGAAAACCATTCGCCCAAACCTGGATCTGATAGTGGCCTGGTACCAGGCCGCTGACCCGATAGCTCCCATCATTGGGGTTGGCGGAGAACCATCCGCGTTGCGTATTGATCAAGCGGAGGAAAGCCGGCAAAGCGTGGCCGGTTTCATCGCGCACCTGACCGATCAGGGTATAGGTTCCAATCGGTTGTAACGCGAAATCATGCATGGTATATGCACCGGCCATCACGTTGACCGTTTCTGTCGTCGTGTGATATCCGGTGCAGCTAACCGTGAGCGAGTATTGCCCTGGCACCATGGTCCAGCTATATTGCCCGGTCTGGGGATCGGATTCGTTGGGGACTCGATTGGCCGCGGAGATGGCAATGCTCGCGGATAAGGGGACTCCGTTCGGATCGGTGACCGCGCCCCAGACAGCACCAGTGATTTCCGGAGCCCGCCGAACCAGATACAACATCGCATCTTTATTGAGGTTGAAGGTTGGCGCAATCTGAGACGCTGGTTCGTAGAACGTATTCGGTGTCATCTCAAAAGTAAAAAAGGGAATACCCAGAAAGCCATAAGCCCAATCGTCGAGGTCTCCATTGGTCGGATATAACTGGCAGGCTTGCTGCGCCGTATAGCCATTTCCGGCGTACAGCTTCCCTCCCCATTGGTAGCCATTTGCCATCGCCGTGGCCATCGAGTGGAGGAGCGAAATATCGGGAGCGGGCGCGGGCGTGTAGCCCCAGGGATAGAGGACCAAATTGCTATAGCTATGCAGGCTTAGGCCCAACAAGAACGGGCGGTTCATCATCAAGTCGCGGATGGCCTGGGTCTCCGGTTCGGAAAACGCCCAGGGACCACGGTAGGTGTCGGTGCGGGGATTCGGGCTCGACCCTGGCCCCTCCCACTGGTAGCTATAATTTCGATTGAGGTCCGCTCCGTCCCATCCGGTAGTAAATGAACCGTCCGTTTGGTTATTGTCCCGCATATTCTTTCGCCAGAACAGGCCCGGTGGATTTGGCTCCACGGCATCACCGGTGTCCTGGATGTACCCATCCTCGTTCAAGCAAGGAACGATCCACGTTTCACGCGTGTCGACCAGCGCCTTGACATCGAAATCGGTGTTGTAGTTGCTGACCAAATATTGCGCCAGTTTCATCGCTACGGACGTGGTGATCCACTCCCGGGCATGATGGTTGGCCACGACCAGCACGCGGGGACGATTGGTTTCCAACGTGGGCATTGCGGTGATCTGCAGAGCCCAAATCGGCCGTCCTTTGAAGGTATACCCGATGATATGGGTTTTGCAAAGGGAGGGATTGGCCGCTTCCCAGGCGAGCAGGCTGGACTGCATCGTTTCGTAGCTGTAAAAGAAGTCGGTGGTGTTTGTGTCCGCTTGCCGTTGAGGAAGTACGAGAGGCTCATAGCGCAAACCTAACGATTGGAAGGCACTGATTTGATAAGGGAGCACTCGTACATCCCGCCAGTTTTCTCGCCCGCCCAGAATGTCGAGCCCCAACCTCACTATCGCTTCCAGGTCTAGGTAAGACCGGATATAGACGCGCAAAAACTGCTCACTGCCGGACAGCTTGGTATCTTCGGCGCGCACAGCAGGCACCGACCCGATCGGCAGAGTGGAGCCAATCAGGACCAGAAGCAGGAACAGGATCGCGGTTCGCTTCATCGGTTATCTCCCGAAACAGATCCGGACATCACGGTTCATTGTAGCCGATTTCGGGAGTATCGCCGCAGTAGGCACTACTTCAACCATCCGGTCAAGGACCGCCCACCTCCGACAGTGTTGTTTTTCGTTACCGGAGGTCGTTCCGTGCCCTCCGTTTTTTTTATGTAAAGCGTATTGACTCTTCACCCTTCCTGAGACACAATAGAAGCAAACGTGGCAAAGGAGGGAACCAGCAGGGCAAAAATCGTTCGTATCCAATTCCGAATCTACAGTTTCACGCAAACGATTCAGTAGGAAAAAAATGCCAACAAGGAGGCGTTAAATTTGAAGGTATTACGTAAAGTATTAGTTTTCATCGTCATCTTCGGGTTGCTCTCCGTGGGATCCATCTTCGCCCAAAGCCCGGCATCAACGAGCAATGGATCCACCCTGGAGAAGGCCAAAGAAGCCATGATTCAGCAAGTGAAGTCCCGCGAGGGGGTAGCGTCGAACAAGGTTCTGCCTCCGCAAGAATCTCAAGGCTTTCCACCCATTGAAGCCAATCTGAATTCTTTCAAACCGGACAAGGACGGCAAGATCACCGTGATCGTGGATCTCCCCTCCCTGCCCATTGCCGAGCAACTGATGCACGCTGGTGTTGTGACCCAAGCATTGGGTCCAATATTGGAAATCAACTCGATTCGGACAGCTCTCGAGACCGAACACGCGACTGTCTTGTCCAGGTTGGCAGGGATCAATTTCGAGATGAAACAGGAGTATTTCACGGCCTACAATGGTTTCGCCATTTCTATCGACCAAGCTGACCTGAAGACAGTGCAGGAGCTTTTCGGCACCAGCGCTGTCCATCCCAGCCGCACCTATTACGCGGACCTGCCGGCCAGCGTCCCCCTGGTGGGCGGTACGGCGGTTTGGAATAATCTGGGCTTCAAAGGTGAAGGTCAAGTGGTGGGTGTGGTGGATACGGGCGTGGATTACAACCACCCCGACCTGGGTGGCGGTTTCGGCGCCAAAGTGATCTATATGATCGATGTAGCCGAGCATACCGGCGATGCGATGGACTATAATGGCCACGGTACGCACGTCTCCGGCATCATGGCAGCCAAAGCCGCTTCAGCCACCGGGGTCAACGGTATGGCCCCCGAAGCCAAGCTGATGGTCGCCAAGATCGTTCATGGAGCAGTAGGTTCCGCCTCTTCCGCCGATATCGCGGCTGCCTTTGACTGGATGCTGGCAAAAAAGCTCAGCGGCGTGAACCTGGTCTCCATCAATATGTCCTTCGGTTCCAACGGCGGTTTCAACGATGTCACCGATCCGGAGCAAATCGCAATTCGGAACTGCCAAAACGGCGGGATCTTCGTATCCCTTTCCGCCGGTAACGACTACTATTCCGTTTATAACTGGGCTCCGCCTTGGGGAGCGAGTTTGGCCGGCAACCAAGCATATTTTAGGGATTCCGTAACCGGTCGTTACACCTATTACCCGGCCGACATCAGCATTGTCGGGGGTCCGTCCACTGCGGACGGTCCCACCTCCACTGCCGCTTCCTGGAATGCCATCGGCAGATACGTCAGCTACAAAGTCACGACCCCCACCGGTGTTGCGCGCGCGCCTTACACGTGGGCTAGTACTACGCCCAATCCCGTTGCTGCCCTGGGCGGGTTGCCGTACAACTTCGTCTACGTCGGCTTCGGTAACGACAATACCTATTACACCGGCCTGGACGTAACGGGCAAGATCGCCCTCATTTTGCGAGGCGGGACCGGCGTGGCAGACTTTGGCAACAAGTGTCTCCTGGCACAGAATCATGGAGCGATCGGAGCGATTGTGATGAACGATGCCGCCCGCGGTGATGCCATGATCTCCATGACCATGGGCACCTATCCGGTCACCATTCCCTCCGCTTTCACCGGATACACTTACGGTATGTTCTTGCGGAACCACGCCTCTGCCACCATCACGTTTGACGGGATTGTCGATGCCTTCCCCAACCCCCTGGTTGACCAGATGGTGGATTTCTCCTCCTGGGGGACCGACCCCAACCTGAACTTCAAGCCCGAGATCACCGCTCCCGGCGGAGGGATCTGGTCCACCGTGCCGATCGCGCTTGGCAGTTATGCCAATTACTCCGGCACCTCGATGGCCGCTCCCCACGTCGGTGGCGCCGCGGCTTTGATCAAGCAGGCTCACCCGACTTGGACCCCTGCCCAGATCAAAACAGCCTTGATGAATACGGCCAAGGTGGAAATCGAGCCCACCAACAGCCTTCCCTACAGCACCCGTCTGCAAGGCGCCGGCCGGATCCAAGTGGAAAAGGCCATCACCAACCCCGTGTGGGTCACCGAAAACACCTCCGGCAAGGCAGGAATCGCTTTGGGTGATCTCAATAACCTGACCAGTAAAACCTTCACCCTGAAAGCGGAAAACGCTTCCAGCAGTGCCATCACCTACAACCTGAGCGGAACCGTTCAGCGCTATGGCCAGACACGGCTCCCTGTCAACCTTGCCGGCAGCACGATCACCTTCTTGCCCGCATCGGTGGTGGTCCCCGCGCTCGGTTCCGTCACCTTCCAAGTAACCGTGGACGTCAGCGGTAATGCCGTTTACGAGAACATTTTCGTCGACGGTTTCGTGTACTTGACTCCCACCGCTGTCGGATTGCCCGTTTTGCATGTGCCGTACACCCTCTTCTGGGGCGACTGGCAGAACATCAGTTATAACATGAATCAGATCTTCAACCCGGTGATTGATCAACCGAATGACGATCCCACCCAGTGGTTCTGGTGGTGGTATACGTGGCCGCACTCTCTTTCCAACGCTTATTATGGTTGGGATGCCGGCAGTTTGTTGGGAGTCGACTTCTACGGAAACTTCGACCGGTCGGCGATAGCGTTCTCCCCCAATGGGGACGGCATGATGGACGACTTGCTTCCTATCATCTCGCTGATGCGTGGTACACCCGACTTGAATATCAGCTTGCTCGATGCCGGTGGGGCCGCTGCCTACACGATGGTCGATCACCTGCGGAGCGTGCCGAAAAGCGATCAGGGCTACCCGTACTGGAACGGATTCGACTTTGGCATGAATTGGGACTTTGCCCCTGATCCCTACGGTATTCCGGACGGCGACTACACGCTGCGGTACAAAGCGGAGATCCCAGGGACATTCACCTTTGGTTCCGGCTCTTATGAAACGCAAGACCTTCCGGTGATCGTGGACAC
>JAPLHX010000259.1 GCA_026389415.1 Coprothermobacterota bacterium
GCGTCGTAGGCATCCTGTTGGTTTTCCATGATCACACAAGCGACTCGATAAAGGGCCTGCTGCACACTCTCAAATGCTTTCAGAAACGCATCCCGGTCTCCAGCTTGCGCAGCCCGGACCACGCCTTCCATTTCATTCTCAGACTCTCCATCGTTGAATAGATTCATTCCATCGGGTATTCGTTCGCTTTCAAATGAAAAAACTTCTGTTTTCTTCGTTCCTTCCTACAGATCGTCCAATATGGAATCGAAACCAATTCCCTTCTGATCCCAGCTTCGCTTCCGATTCTCTTCCACCCCTACGGAGGCGGGAGCAAAGAGAAATACAGATTCAGCAATCTTTTCCACCGATCCATTGAGGGCGTAGATGGTGCCGCTCAAGAAATCAATGCAGCGACGGGCGGATTCGTGATCGAGAACCTCCAGATTCACCACGACCGGCTTTTTCAATTTCAGGTCGTCTGCGATTTTCCGGCCATCTTCAAAGCTTTTCGGCTCGGCCAAAACGATGGTGATATTGCCTTTGCCGATAGCGAAAGGCGGATCGCCAACAACTCTCGTTTCTGATGAGACCGTTGTCGGAGCAGCGCCCTCTTCCTCGGTTGAATCTTCCATACCGAACAATCGCTTTACCCAGCTCATCTAACTCCTCCTCTCGCCGAAAATGGCTCGTCCGAGCCGGACGCAAGTAGCCCCTTCGGCGATCGCTTGCTCGAAATCATCGCTCATTCCCATAGATAGGACCGGCAAAGCCCGCCCGCTTTTCTGTTCCAGTTCATTTCGCCACAATCGCAAGGCCCGGAAATGCGCACGGGTTTCTTCGACCGGACCGATCGGCGGCACCGTCATCACGCCCTGGATTTCCAAGCAGGGAAGCGCCAACACAGCCAACACATCCTCCCAAGCCTGGGGCAAGAATCCCTTCTTACCCGAATCCAGTCCGATATTCACTTGCAGCAATCCGTCGATCCGCCGTTTTTGTTCTTGGCCGATTCGATTCATCACCCTTGCCAATTCTAGCTGATCTAGCGAATGAATCAGAGTGAAGATTTGTGCAGCTTTTTTGGCCTTATTTCGCTGCAAGTGTCCCACCAAGTGCCAGCGCAAGGGAAGCGGCAGGAATTGGGGGATTTTTTTTTCCGCTTCTTGGATGTAGCTTTCCCCAAAATCAGACAATCCAAGGCCGACCGCTTCCTGAATTCGTGGTACTGAAATTGTTTTGGTCACTGCGATCAAGGTCAGATCGCCTGGGTCCCGTTTGGCATCGATGCAAGCCCTTTCCATTCGCAGGCGGACGTTGGCAATTGCATCGACCAAGGTCATGGAAAGACTACCTTCGCCAGTTCGGAAATCCCTGCTACTGCGATCTGGCCATCGATTGCAGCCAGCAATTGGATTGGTTGAAACATCCGTTCCTCGTCTTGAATATAGACCCCCAATTGCCCTTGTGCCACGGAGAGCGCTGCCAGGGGTAAGAGGATCGCTTGTCGCACCCATCCATAATAAACCTGGATCACCCCCGTTGGGGTTTTACTCAAACTAGGCAAAAAATCGACAACGGACAATTGGGCCTGCCAACCTTGCTTCACTTTGCTGATTTGGGAAACATCGACCCAAACCCTTTCTTGTGAAAATGGTAAAAGGACTTGCAGTGCGGTCTCCTTGGTAATGTAGCGGGCCTGCTCCGGAGTCAGATTTACTGTAAGCATGCCTTGCGGAGCCATGATTTGAGCCAATGGAGTTCCGATCTTCACGCTGGCGCCGGGTGTGGCAAGATAGGTGACAAAACCGGCGGTGGGGGCAGTGTAGGAAACTTGGGACCCGCTGCGAACCGCGCAGATTTCATCCCCCGATTTGACCCGCTCTCCTTCAGAAAAAAATGCCAGTACCGAACCGTTTTGGGTTGCCCTGATTTCCTCGGCTTGTGCCTCGAAAGTGTAGGGGCACTTCAGATAAAGCTCCAAGTCTCCTCTGCGGGCGTATTCCACCTGCACTTGATTGCGTGGCCAAACTAGAAATACCAAACCGACCAGTACGCAAAGGACCACTACCAACAATCGTGGGCGTGACATCAGTTGCGGCGGGCGGGGGAAGCTCGGACGATTTTCTTCAGTTCCTGCAAGAAGGAGCCTACATCTTGAAATTGGCGGTACACGGATGCAAAACGGACATAAGCGACTTCATCCAAGTCCTTCAGCTTTCCCATCACCAACTCACCGATCTGGGATGAAGCGATCTCCGGGTCGTTGCGGTTTCGCAATTCCTTTTCCACTTCGTTTGCCAGTTGCTCTAAAGTCACGAAGGGAACGGGTCTCTTCTCGCAGGCTTTTTCCAATCCTTTGAGGATCTTGGACGGATCAAAGCTTTCACGCCGATTGTCTTTTTTTCTAACCCAAAGAGGGACCTCTTCCATCCGCTCATAGGTGGTGAATCGCCGCCGGCACGAAAGGCATTCTCGTCTTCGTCGGATCGCCCCTTCTTTACAGAAACGCGAATCCACCACGCGATTCTTTGCTGAATTGCAATAGGGGCACGTCAAGTTTCTAGCGAACCACTATTTCTTCTTCAGAAACGAAGGAATCTCCAAATCCTCGCCGAAATCCCGCAGGTCAAAGGATCCTGCGGATTGCTGTTCCGGTTTAGTTCCAGCACCAGGTGCCGGGGCGCCTCCGCCGGTTCGGCCTTCTTTCTTATAACGGGCGGCGTCAAAACTGGTTGCAATGACCGTTATTTTAATTTGATCCTCAAGCGTATCGTCGATCACCGAACCGAAAATGATATTGGCATCGGGATCCGCAACTTGACTGATCAGATTAGCGGCTTCATTGATCTCGTTTAACGTAGCGTTTTTACCACCCGTGATATTAAAGAGCAGACCGCGTGCTCCCTCGATCGATGTTTCCAGTAACGGGCTGGAAATCGCCATCCGAGCAGCTTCTACTGCCCGGTTCTCGCCTGTGCCGATTCCAATTCCCATCAAAGCGGTGCCGGCATCGCGCATAATCGTATTCACATCGGCAAAATCCAAATTGATCAGTCCGGGAACTGTAATCAAATCCGAGATCCCTTGTACACCTTGCTTGATCACGTCGTCCGCTGATCGAAATGCATCCATCAATGTCGTGTTTTTTGCCACCACCTGTAACAACTTATCATTGGGTATCGTAATCAACGTATCAACTTTTTCTCGCAGCTTCGCGATCCCTTGCTCCGCAATTTGCGCTCTTCGGCGCCCTTCGAAGGAAAAGGGTTTTGTCACAATGGCGATCGTTAGCGATCCGAGCTGTCGGGCGATTTCGGCAATAATAGGAGAGGCTCCGGTACCGGTGCCGCCTCCCATCCCGGAAGCGATAAAAATCAAGTCTGCGCCTGCCAATGCTTCGGCAATCACATCGCGGGATTCTTCCGCAGCCTTTTCTCCCAGCTCGGGATTGAAACCGGCGCCCAAACCCTTGGTGACTTTTGCTCCAATTTGGATTTGACGATCCGCTACGGACAGCTTGAGCACTTGAACGTCTGTGTTGACTGCGATGAACTCCACATGTTTGATCCCTGTCTCGATCATCCGGTTTACCGCATTCGTTCCGCCGCCTCCAACACCGACAACTTTGATGCTAGCCTGGCTTTCTTCCCAAGGGTCGTACACGTTCATCTGCCTCCCTCCTTTATTTTGCGAAAACATCTTCGAACTCAAAATGCAACTCCTTCTTCCCGTCCTTCCTAGCCTTCTCTATATAGATTTGCAGGAAGGGCAAGTGGCGCTGGTAGTTTTCATTTTCCAACCGAAAGAACAATTCCAATCCATCGCTCAATTCTACGATGAATTGCCGGTTCTGCGCTATCTGTAACGCGATGATTTGTGTCCATAGTCCCGCAGGAACCTGTTGAAGCAAATCAATGGCCTGCAGACTCAATTCCATTGGAAGAGAAGTTGCATAGAAACTCGCCGTAACCGTGGGTTCCAGATTGGGTGACTTTATCATTTGCCCCGATTCCAACCATTCCCACGAGTCTCCATCCAGACGAAATGACATCAAGCTGTTTTGCCAAGAAAAAAATGCCTGAATTGTAAAGGGATAGTATTGGCTGTATCGAACTTCTTTTACCCGTGGTTCCAAAGCCTGCCATTGTGTCACGGTGGGAACGGCCATCTGCAGGAAAGAACCATTTGGTATTGCCTTTGCTAAAGCAGGAGACGGCGCCGGCTCCCCCGCCAGGACCAATTCCACCGGAAAAGGCAATATCACATACAGACAGGGGACCATCAAGCAGAGCAGAAACAGCAGGATCGCGCAAAAAACCTTCACTTGCCGGCATCTCCTCGCCAAAGCGACATGGATTGGGACCAATCTCCCAGCAATTTGATTTCAGGCTGCAACAGGGTTCCGTGGTGTTTTTCCACTGCCGCTTGTACTTTTTCCATCAAAGCTAGCACATGGTTGGCCGTAGCTTGGCCAACGTTCACGATGAAATTGGCGTGAACGGCTGAGATCATCGCATCACCGACACACCAGCCCTTGCAGCCCGTCTCTTCAATCAGCTGGCCCGCGTACGCATTGTGAGGATTGCGGAACACACTGCCGGCAGATGGGTATTTTAATGGTTGGGCGGTTCGCCGGCGCAGCAACAATTCACGGATCCGCTCGAAGGCAATCGGTGGTTGTTCCTCTTGCATGGAAATGGTCGCTTCCAGGACGACCCAGTCTCCCGAATCGAGCATGCTCCTGCGATATTGAAATCCTAACTCCCGGCGATGAAGTGTTTTTTGCCGTAGGTCGCGGCAATCCAAGACAGCAATGCTTTCGATCTGTTGCCCCATATACAGGGTGGCCGAACCAGCGTTCATCACGATCGCTCCGGCCACGGTACCCGGAATGCCTACAGCAAAAGGGAGACCGAACAATCCATGCCGCGCGGCTTGGTTGATGAGCACTCCCAGATCGGACCCTGCTCCCGCAATCGCGCGGTTTTGCTCGAACCGAATCCCATTGAAACTCCCGGATATCTTGATCAGAAGGCCACGAAAACCCCGATCTGACACCAGCAAGTTGCTGCCATTGCCCATGATGAAATACGGAAGATTTTCCGCGCGCGCCCAAGAGATCGCCTCCTGTAGATCCTCAACATCTTGAGGGACGAAAAGAATATCGGCCGGTCCACCGATGCGATAACTGGTGTGGCGGAATAAAGGCTCGTCGAAGTAGGCAGAGCCTTTTAATCGATGACTCAGCAAGTTAAACGCCGCTTGAGAGATGCTGCCAGGCTTGTTCAGCAATTTCACTTATATCGCCAGGACCCAGAAACAAAAGAAGGTCGCCTTTCCGTAATTGATTTTGCAACAGTGTAGGGAGTTCCGCGCGGGTTGAAAAGTGGACGGCTCGCTGCGGATACAGTTCATGAACCACTTGATGAACAATGTCTTCCTTCCAATCAGGAGGTTTTGGTTCCCCAGCGGAGAATATGGGCAATAGCACAATGGTATTCGCAAGATCTAAAGCGGCCGCATATTGTCGCAACACCGCCTGCACCCGTGAGTACCGGTGAGGTTGAAGGACACAGAAGATCGGTCTGCCTAGAGATTGAAGGGCGCCGAGCGTGCGAGCGATCTCCGTCGGATGGTCGGCGTGGTCATCGAAGACCAGCACCCCTCGGGCTTCCCCCTTTCGTTCCAGGCGACGGCGAATGCCGCGATAGGTTGTCAGAGCTTCGATCACTGCATCCGGTGAAAGTCCTTCCAATGTGGCTAGAGCCAAGGCTCCGATCACGTTTTGGGCGTTGTGCTCTCCCAAAAGAGGGATGGTGAATTCCCTCATTCCATCCGGCGTAGCCACTCGAATCGCAGTTCCTGCGCCAGTGAACTCCGTATGCAGCAAACGGAACAAGCATTCGGGAGACCGTCCGTAGGGAATGAGTGGTTTGGATTGGTTCTTCAGATTCGGCAGAACACTGTCGTGAATCACCAGGCCTTCTTCCACCCGAGCAGCAAAGAGATTAAATCCTTGCAGAAGGCCGTTCATATCTCCCCAGAAGTTCAGATGATCTGCATCGATGTTGGTAATTAAGGCGAGCGCAGGGGTCCATTTGAGAAAGGAACCGTCGCTTTCGTCCATCTCGGCAATGAAATAGCGTCCTTGACCCCACCAGGCGCGTTGATCGTACTGCACCAGTTCGGCGCCGTTGAACAGAGAGGGATCTTGATCCGTCTGTCGAAAGATATGTGCCAACAACCCCGTGGTCGTACCTTTGCCATGCGTACCGGCCACCGTGAGCAAACGCATCCCCCGGCTCAGTTCCACCAGCACATCCACTCGGTGACGCAGCGGGATCTGCAGTATGAGGGCCGCCTGCAATTCCACGTTATCCTCTGGGATGGCAGAGGAAAGAATCACCAACTCTGCACCGGAAAGGTGTTCCGGGTCATGTTGCAGCCAAACTTGCACGCCCATTCGGTTTAATTGATGCTGCAAGGCCGGCGCAATCGAAGGGTCGGAACCGCTGACTTGATGGCGCCTCGACAGAAGAATTGCCAGGGCGGACATCCCGGCGCCCCCTACTCCGATCAAGTGAATTTTATCGGGTAGCATGTGCCTGACCCAGCAACCATCCGGCAACTTCACTCGCGGCTCTTGGCCGCGCCAAAGCAGCCGTTGCTCGCCTCATTTCTTCCAATCGTTGCGGATTTTGGAATAGGACAACGATGGTGGCTTCCAGCGTGTCCAAGGCATCCTCCGTTACGACGATGGCTGCACCCGCTTCTTCCAGGAAGCGGGCGTTTGCCATCTGGTGGTCATCGGCAGCATGAGGATAGGGGACCAGGATGGAAGGGACTCCTGCTACCAATGCCTCGGAGAGGAAACCGGCACTGGAACGGCCGACAAAAAGATCCGCTGCGGCGACCCGGATTGGAGCTTCTGTTGTGAAATCGACCAATTGTAGTCGCTCGTGGCGTGGCAACCGTTCACGGTAAACCGATGCGTGCTTCGAACCGGCAACCCAAAACACCTCCAGTTGGGGAATTCTTTCTAGTAATCGAGGCAGACCGGAAACCGCAAATTCGTTCAGACTGCGCGCTCCCTGGCTGCCTCCTGCAAGCACCAACAAAAGCGCCGACGGGGCCAAACCCAAAAACTCTCTCGCTTCCGAACGCGCAACGAAAAGGTTCTGGCGCACCGGATTGCCGACAAGGATCGTTCGTTCGGAAACCAGCGAACCGGCCGGAGCGGGAAAGGTGAGAAATACCGCCTGGGCAGACCGGGCAAAAGACCGGGTCACTTTTCCGGGAATCCGATTCTGTTCCAGCAGAACGTAGGGTTGCCCAAGAAGCTTGGCCGCAGCAATCATCGGCAAGCTGATATAGCCGCCGGAACCCACCACCCAATCCGGTCGCAAACGGAACAACCGGTAGAGGCACTGACAGACGCCCAGCGCTGCAAGCAACAAGGAGATCGCCATCTGTAGGGCATTGTCTCGGCGATTGCTCTGCCGAAACAGGGGGAGAAAACGGATCTTCGCTCGATCGGCTTCTTGTTGCTCCAGGCTGTTTCTCCGGCCGCATAAGAGCAATGCAATCTGCGGATCTTTCCGCCGCAAGGCTTCTGCAACGGCGATTAAAGGGAAGAGGTGTCCGCCGGTCCCACCGCCCGCTAGAAGGATCCTCATGGTTTGGAACCTTCCTCCTTGGCTATCCGCGCCAACAAGCCACAAATGCACATCGAAACAAGCAATGAGGTACCGCCATAGCTGATAAAGGGTAAAGTGATGCCTGTGACGGGGAGAAAACCGGTGGAAACTCCGATGTGAGTCACGGCTTGCCACACCAACAGAGTAGTACATCCGGCCGCCACCAAACGGGGAAAGAGCTCGCGGCTGCGGTATGCCAAGCCGTATCCTAGCCAGGCAAGGAAAAGGAAAAGTGCCAGAATCACCAACACGCCGGGCAAGCCGGTTTCTTCAGCAACGATCGCGAAGATGAAATCATTATGAGCCTGAGGTAACCACTGGAACTTTTGTCGCGACAGGCCCAATCCGACACCCCATACGCCCCCAGCACCAAAAGACAGTAGAGATTGCCTGATGTTGTATCCCGAACCGGTGGGATCTTGACTGGGATTTAGGAGCGTCAGCAGCCGTTGCCGCCCATGAGGGAATGCCCAGGCCATCACGAGGAACCCGATCGCCCCGGCTCCAAAACCAATCGAGAGTTGCAGCAGGGGAACATTAGCCAGAAAAAAGACCACAAGCAGAGCCAAGCCCAGGATAAAGGTCGACCCCAGATCCGGTTCCAATACGATTAAAACCAAGGGGAGCAAGGCAAATAGAAAAAGAGCTCCCCACATCGCCGGCGTTCGCTTGCGCTTGCTGGTCGCGGTTAGCCAGGCGGAAAAGAAGACCACCGAACCCAGCTTGAGAAACTCCGAGGGTTGGAGACTGCCTAGGGGTCCAAGGGAAATCCATCGCACGGACCCACCGATGCTGACCCCCAGGGGAGTGAAGAGGGCGATCATCAAAAGAATGGGAATGCCGAAAGCCCAAATCGCCCGGCCTTGCCAAACGGCTAGCGGGATCCGGAACATCAGCAAAAAACCAACCAACCCCAGGGCAAACCAGATCGCTTGCTTCTTCAGTAGATAGAGGGAATCCCCCGTGTCGCGCAACGAGATCCAAGAGCTGGCACTGGCCACGAACACCAACCCTAGTAGGCACAAGGCCAGCATCAGCAAGAACAAAGAAAGGGCTTTACCGCGCACCGGCCTCCCGTTCTCGCACCAGATGCTTGAAAACCTCGCCGCGATGTTCGTAGTCCTGGAACATATCAAAACTGGCGCAGGCAGGGGAAAAGAGTACGACCGATCCAGGTTGCGCCATGCAAGCAACGGAATCCAGCACTTCTGCCAAATCTCCTTCCACAATCCGGAAGCCGGTATAGTTTTCCTGCATACATGTGCCGGGGATTGCGAGCTACCTGCACCAGTTCACCGAAATTGGCGTTTTTTTCGCTCCCGCCGAGAATGAGGACCACCGGTTGGGTAAAAACAGCCAGAGAGCGGATGGTGGACAAGGGATTGGTTCCCGACGAATCGTTGTAATAGGGAATGCCTTCGATCCGGCCGACATACTCCAATCGGTGCTCGACACCCTGGAACGCAGCCACACCAGACCGAATTTGGCCCGGCTGCAAGCCAGCTAGAATCCCGCAGGCGATCGCGGCCAGTGCATTTTCTGGATTTGCCTGGCCCGGAAGAGGCAATTCATTGAAGGAGACAATTTCACTGATTTTCCCGTCAAGCCGCGCCCGGATTTGTCCACCCTCCATCCATACTCCGTCTTCGTTCCCCCATCCGAATAACGTAAAGACGCGCGCTGCTGATCTAGTCTGCATGGACCACTCGTCCAGTCGGTTGCGCACGATCCAGTCATTCGACTGCTGATTCTCCACCATTCGGCTCTTCGTCTTCCGGTATTCGGCCATCGAGGCATAGCGGTCCAGATGATCCTCGGAAAAGTTGAGCAACACGGCAACGTGTGGACGAAAGCTGGAGATAAACTCCAGTTGAGGAGCACCGATTTCCGCTACGATCCAGGCGTCGGCGGGTGCTTCCAAGGCCACCCGTACTAGCGGAATACCGATATTGCCTCCCACAAATGTGGGTTTGATCCCCTGCCGCAAAATATCTGCGATGAGCGCAGTGGTTGTAGTTTTCCCGTTGGTGCCGGTGATCGCGATCAATGGAGCTTTCGCCAGACGAAAAGCCAATTCGATCTCGCTCCATACCGGCATTCCTCTACGTAGAGCTGCTTGAATCACCGGAGTCGCAGGTAGAATTCCCGGACAAACGATCAACACCTCTTGTTGAAAAAGACGTTCGCTGTGCCCACCGAATTCCAGCTTCACACCCCACGCTTCCATCTCCTGGGCGTCCACCTCGCAATCGGAACGCAGACGACTTTCACTCAGAAAAACTTCTTTTCCCAACACCCGCAGGGCTTTGGCGCTTTCGTATCCGGATTTACCCCGCTTGCCGATGCCCAAGATGGAAAACGTCTGCATCTTCATCCCTAAACCCAAATGAAGAGAAAAGCCAAGGCGATGAACAACAAGTTCACCAGGGAAAATCGGAATACGATTTGCGCTTCACTCCAATTGGAAAGCTGAAAATGATGGTGCAGCGGGGATCTTTTGAACAAGCGCTTACCGCCGGTGCGACGGAAGTAAAAGATCTGCAAGATCACGGAAACGGTTTCCACCACGAAGATCACCGCGATGAACGGCAGAAAAAGGGGAATGTGCAGGATCAGGCTGAGACCGGCCATGGCCGCTCCCAAGGCCAGAGATCCGGTGTCCCCCATGATCACGGACGCCGGGTGGATGTTAAACCAGAGATATCCCGCCACAACTCCCGCCAGGCTGAACATGAAGGGAAAGAGCGAAATTGTCCCCTGCAGGAAAGCCACCACAATCAAAGCGCCGATCACTGTCAGAAAAATGCTACCGGCCAGGCCATCGGCACCGTCCGTGAGGTTTACGGAATTCTCTCCGCAAATGATGACGAACATCGCTACCGGTATATACCACCAACCAATGTCCAACGGAGGAATGAAGGGAATCCAAATCGCGGAGTCCATCTTGGTAAGCCAAGCAAAGAGGAAGGCTGGAACCAACTGCAACAAGATTTTGTACCGAGCCATCAAGCCGAGGGAGTTCTTGCGCCTGTAGGAGATGAAGTCATCGGCAAACCCGATCGCACCGGAACAAACGAACAACAACAAAAGCGCCCATACTTCCTGGCTCGGCCCAAACAGAAGACAGGCGACGGTGGGCACCAATAGAAAAATCAGTCCGCCCGCCTTGGGAGTACCCATCTTGTGCAAATGCTCCACCACTTCGGCTCGGACCGTAATGCCGAAACTCTTCCTTCGCAGGAAACGAATCAACGGTGGCATCAACAACAGCGTTACCAAGAAGGAAACCAGGAGAATTTGCAGCCAAGTCATCGTCTACTCCAATTCATGTATCAGGTCTTCCAAATGCATGCCGCGCGACCCTTTGACCAGTAGGCAATCGGATGATTGTAGCGCCATTTTCACTGCCTTGGTCAACTCAACCGGGTCCAAAAAGTGTTGAACAGCATCAGGCTGCATGCCGGCCTGACGCGCGGCTGCTGCCGCATCAGCGGAAAAGGGACCAAAGAAGAAAAGCAAGTCCGCTCGGGCAGCGGCCATGTCACCCATTTGGCAGTGATAGAATTTCGATTCCTGCCCCAACTCAAGCATGTCACCCAACACAGCGATTCGCCGGCCTGTGGCGCGAACAGCAAGAGTATCCAGGGCCGCGCGGACCGAAAGCGGATTGGCGTTGTAGCTTTCATCGATTACACTGACATCGCCCGCAAGATGAAGGATTCGTCCACGGCCAACTGGCAGCTCGAACCCTTCGACTCGATCTAACATGTCTTTTGGAACGGCTCCGAGGATCAAACCCAAGCTAAAAGCACCAAGGAAATCGCGGACCAGATGGGAACCGACGAAAGGTAGGTTGGCTTCCCATCCTCCACCCAGTCCCTCGATTCGCAGCTGGGTCCTCTCCCTACTTTCCGACCGGATGGTTCCTCGCAGATCCGCCCTGGCATCCATTCCGAAATACACCGCACGCTTGTTGGTCGGGACTTGCGCTTCCCGCAGTAACACATTGTCCCGGTTGAGGAGAATCGTCGCGCCGTCGGGCAACGCTTGCAGGAGCTCCCATTTTTCAGCCAGGATTTGCTCCACACTCCCAAGGTATTCCAAATGAGCCGGCCCGATTTCGGTGATCAAACCGATATCAGGCCGAACCATTTGAGCCAGGAGCCGAATATCGCCCAGCTTTTGCAAACCAAGCTCCAGCACTAGGAATTGTGTGTCCACAGGCATCCGGAAAAAGGTGAGAGGGATCCCCAACTCGGTATTTAGATTACCTACGCTGGCATAAACGGCTCCGCTGCCGGCCAGCAAGGCCACGGTTAAGTCTTTTGTCGTCGTCTTGCCGGCAGTGCCGGTGATCGCTATCACCTGCCCCCAAAAGCGGCTTCGCAATCCACCCGCTAAATCGAACAGCGCCTGCCGAGTGGATGAAACCCGGATTTGACTCAAAGCACCCGGAAACGGAAGTTCGCGTTCCACTATGGCAGCAATCGCTCCCCGCCGAACCGCTTCCTCCAGGAACCAATGGCCGTCAACCCTTTCCCCTGACAGGCAGACAAACAGGTCGCCGGGGAGGATTTGACGGGAATCCAATTTCAGGTCAAGCGGTATGCTTTCTCCTGGACCATGCAAAATACCGCTTGTCATTTGGGCTATCTGGGCAATGTTCATTTCCATCGCTGCAGATAAGCCTCTACCTCCTCAGCGTCATTGAGCATGACCCACGTATCTTCACCAAAGCGCTGCACTCTTTCGTGACCGCGCCCGGCAATAACTACCCAGTCTCCCTGGCGTGATTCGGCCAACGCAGCCTTTATGGCTTCCCGCCGGTCTGCGATCACCTCGTATTCGATCCCTCTATGCCTACCCTTTTCGATCAAACCAGCCTCTACCTCGGCTAAAATGATCTGTGGATCCTCGCCCCGCGGATCGTCCGTAGTGAGGAACACTCGGTCTGCTTTTTCCGCAGCAAGACCGCCCATCTGGGGGCGCTTGCCGCGATCTCCCGCTCCAACGGCTCCAAATACCAAAATCACTTGTTGAGCCTGGCTGCGGGCAAAATCCAAGATTCGATCCAGGGCGACGGGTGTATGCGCATAATCCACCATAATTCGTGCACCCCAGGGTGCCTGCCGTTGCCAATAGCGCCCGTTCATCGTTTCCAGTTTGCTTAGCCCTTCCACAAGGGCCAATGGATCCAAACCTAGAACATAGAGGATGGTGAATGCGGCTACAGCATTTGCGCAATTCACTTGCCCAGGCAAATGGATCCGGGCGGGCCAGGAGGAATCGCCCGCCCGGATGGAAAGTTCACTGATTTCGGGGCCGGCGGCTTGCACGTACCCCCGTACGTCCGCCGGCCCCAGGAGGGAATAAGTGTGGGCAAAACCCCGACAGGCCTCCACGAATTCTGCGCTACGAGGAAAGTCCTTATTCAACGCTACCGGGCCTTTGCCCTGCAGGGAAAGCAAGAAGGAAAGCTTGGTGCGAGCATACTCCTCCTCGGTTCCGTGCAACTCCAAATGATCACGGTAAAGATTGGTTAAAACCGCTGCGGTAAACGTCGATCCATTGACTCGATCGAAATGAATCGCATGAGAGGATACTTCCAGCACTACGTATTCTGTCCCCTGCCTTACGAATTGACCGAGTCGCTTTTGCAGGGCCGGCGCTTCCGGTGTGGTAAAAGAAGGGAATTCCGACGTGGGATTCAACGACCCCAGCAATTGCACCTGTTTCCCACAGGCCGCCAGTGCTTCGCGCAGGAAATATGTTGTGGTAGTCTTCCCGCTGGTGCCGGTTACTCCGATCAGCTTCAAATGGGAGGAGGGGTTGCCATAGATGGACGAAGCCAAGTGTCCTGCCATCAGGCGCACATCCGGGCAGAGATAGAAGGGCACTCCATCCGGCAATTCGATCTCCCGTTGCGCCACAATCCCCGCAGCCCCCCGTGCTAGGGCTTCCGATACGAAAGTATGGCCATCCGATCGTTCTCCCACAAAGCAGAGAAATAGATCGCCGGGATCCACATGGCGGGAGTCCGAAGCACAACCGGTGATCTCTCGATCCAAACTCCCGCGGACGGCTGTCCAGGGAAATTGTTGGGCCAGCGTGTCAGCGTTCATTGGGGCGGCTCAATCCGGAGGATGTCGACCAGTTTGGAAACGATCTTTTCAAACACCGGGTAGCAGACGCGAACGGCATATCCAAGATCCACTTGTGGTTGGTTGATATTGACCAGGATCACGACCCGGGGATTGTCTGCGGGGAAAGCCCCGACGAATGTAGTGTTGTTGTACTCCGTATCCGAATTGGCGGTACCCGTTTTTCCGGCAACCCCATACCGGCGTAACGTATCGCTTAACTTGCTCTCCACCACGCCGCGAAGAGCCTGGCGCAATTGGATGGCCGTCTTTTGCGAGATCACTTGGCGGGTTGCTTGGGGAGACAATGTTTGCAACGTTTTTCCGGAAGGGTCGCGGATTTCTTTGATCAGATGCAGTGGCAGGTAGCGCCCGTCGTTGGCCACAATTTGAAAGGCTGCTGCGATCTGCAATGGTGTGACCAGCATCATGCTGTAACCAAAGGAGGCTGTAGCCAGGCCTATGTCAGGCCAGAGGTCTGCCGGATCAAGTCGCCCCGCAGCCTGGGGCAATTCCAATGCATTCAAGCGCCCAAAACCGAACGCGTTAGCATATTGCCAGAACTTTGCCGCTCCGAGTTTGAGGCCAATCTTGGCGAAACCGACATTGCAAGAGTTCTGGAACAGCTCGGCCAATTTCTGCACACCGTGCGGTGCACCAAACTCCGCCGGACACAATACCGGCCAGTCATCCACGTAGATCGTGCCGTCATCGGTCCATTCGGTATCTAGCGTAGTAACCCCTTCTTCCAGGGCAGCTGCCCCCGTGACGAACTTGAACACGGAACCGGGTTCGTACAGGAACTGGGTGGCAACATTGAAGAGATGGCTGGGGGTGCGCGTGCTGGCATCGAGCGGATTGTACGCGGGGTAGGAGGCCAAGGCCAGCACCTCACCGGTACGGCTATCCAGCACGATGGCGCAGCCGGTGGTGGCTGAATTCGTTTCCACACCGATCTTCAATTCCTCTTCAGTAACGCTTTGGATCGTGCTGTCCAGCGTCAAAACCAGGCTATTGCCATCTTGCGGCGGAATGAATTCCACCGGATCCAAGGGAAGGCGCTCACCCGTCGGTCCCACCAGATAGGTAGCTTGACCTGCCTTGCCATGCAAGAGATCTTCGCAGGCAAATTCCAATCCCTCACCACCAATGTATTCCTCGACGTTTATGGATGATAACTCAGGGTGTACAAATCCAAGAACGTGGCTGGCTTGGCTTCCCAGCGGGTATACTCTCTTGGCGGAAGGATACACATCAACTCCCGGAAAGGCCAGCGCTTGGATCTCTTCACCAGTATTCACACTGATTTGACGGTCCAAGGGGAACGGACTAACGAGCGTCTCCAGCTTTTGCAGCAAATCTTGGGGGGGGATGCTCAAGCAGGTGGCCAAAGCGCGTGCCACCTCAGCTCTCTTTTCTGCGGGGATGTCGCTTGGGCGGATATCGACGCGATAGGAATCCGTCGTTTGGGCTAGGATGTTGCCATTGCGATCAAAGATCGTACCCCGCCGCGGTAACAGGATCACTTTTCCACTGACCTGCTGCCTTAGAGCGTTTTCCCGCAAACTGGGACCTTGAACCACCTGCAAATAGGCGGATCTCCCCCCAAGCAGAAGGAGGAAGACCAGCGTGCAGGCCACGATCAGGCGGATTCGCCCGCCGGAGGGGATTGGAGCTTTAGGGGGCGGCGTAACCATGGGCCGTTGCTGGAACCTGAGCCAGCCCCAGTTCCTGCATGGTGAGGTAAACGATGTTTGTGCTGGCAGCGACAAGGGCAAAATCCATGCCCAGTTCAGCTCGGGCAAAGGTTTCCACTTGCTGAGGGCTGAGCTTGGCGGCCAGTTGGTTCTGCAAAACCGCCATTTGACCATCCAAAACCAATAGCTCCCGCTGCGCCGTTCCCGCCTCGTGTTGGATTTCCACGGTCTTGGAGCCTAGGAGAACCTGGCCCATGAACGTTGCGCCCAGTAGCAGAAGAAGCATAACCAGAAGGAGATCCAACCGGGTTCGGGGACGTGCATCCGCCCGACGGGTGGTGACGATTGGAATGGACACGCTCATGACACGGTCCTCTCGATGGCCCGCAACTTGGCGCTACGAGAACGAGGGTTCTGCAGGATTTCTTCGCGGGTAGGCCGAACGACTTTTTCCGTCAGGATTTTGCATACTCCTGAGCGGCCCAGTTCTTTAAATGATTGCTTAATCAAGCGGTCTTCCAAGGAATGGTAACTGATGAATACGGCTCGTCCATTCGGTTGCAGCAGGAGAGGCAACTGGCTCAGGAGCAGAGAGAGGTTTTCCAATTCCCGGTTCACGGCTAAACGCAAGGCCTGGAAGACCAGCGTACCCGGATGAAAGCTTCGCCGTCGTGGCAAATGCAGCTCGTGGAATACGCTAAGCAAGTCCTCCGAATTGACGAATTTTTTCTTTTGCCGATAGTTGATGATTGATTTCGCGATGCGGGCAGCACCTTGCACCTCACCCCGCTGCAGCAACGCTTCCAGATCGTCCCGTGGCCATTCATTCAGAATCCGGCCAGCTGTGAGAGTGGAAGCGGGGTTCATGCGCATGTCCAACGGGCTTCCGGATTGAAAGCTGAATCCGCGACCCTTGTCGTCCAACTGATGGGAGGAAACGCCCAGGTCGGCTAGCAATCCGTCCACCCGATCCATCAAAATACGGGTCAGAACTTCTCGCACCCGGGCAAAGTTATCTTCCACCAGTCTTACCTGCCCGCTGTTGGCACTCAGCGTTCCCCCGGCGAACCGGATGGCCTCTGGATCCATATCCAAGCCGACGAGCGTGGCATTCCCCTGGGCGGCTTTCAGGATTGCCTGAGCATGTCCGCCGCCGCCCAGGGTGCAGTCCAAATAAATTCCACCGATCCGTGGTCGCAGGAATGCTACGCACTCCTCTACCATCACCGGTCGATGAAATGGACGAGGCTCGCTCACAATCGAATCCCGTCCAATCCTTCCGCTAAGTCCTCAAAGTTAGGCCGAGCTTGGTTAAGGTATTCCTGCCATTTTTGCTTCGCCCAGATTTCCAACTTGTCGATCAGGCCAACGATCACGACTTCGCGTTGGATCGCCGCGGCAGCGCGCAATCCCGGGGGAATCAAAACTCGGCCTTGCTTATCGATCTCACAGGGCTCCGCGCTGTACAGCATCAGGCGCTGAATGTTTCTGTGACGAGCTTGCGAATAGGAGAGTTTCTGCAGTTCCTCTGTTACTTGCTGGAAGCGATCGGGGGGATATGCGATCAGGCATCCGTCAAAACCTTGGGTTAGAATGAACGAGCGACCCAGAATATCACGGAATTTCGGCGGGATCACGATCCGCCCTTTTTCGTCCACTGCGTGCTCTGACTCTCCGCTGAACATTCGCTCTCCCTAGGCGATTGTATTTGTCGAACCACATTCTACCACTTGTTACCACTTGTCACCATTTTTCATAAAATTTATTTTTTATTTCGGTTCAAAGAAAAGAACTCCCCCACCAGGGAGTTCTTTTCTATTAAATTCGTGCAATCTAGCACGAGGTTTACTTAATGGTGACCTTGGCTCCAACAGCCTCCAAAGATTCTTTTACCTTGGCTGCTTCTTCCTTGGAGACTTTCTCCTTGACTAGCTTCGGCACACCATCCACCAAATCCTTGGCTTCTTTCAGGCCCAGTCCGGACACTTCCCGTACAACTTTTAGAACTTGGATCTTCTGCGCACCCACATCATCCAAGATCACGTCAAACTCGGTCTGTTCTTCCTCAACCGGGACAGCGGTTCCGCCACCAGTCTGAGCGGTACTCGCGGGAGCTATGGCGCTTACGCCAAACTCTTCCTGCAGTTGTTTTGCCAAGTCGGCAATCTCCAGGATTGTTTTTTGCTTGATCGCCTCGATGATTTCTTCATTGGACAATACTGCCATTGCTGGATCCTCCTTCATGCGGATTGTTTTTCACTAATCGCTTGTAATGTGTAAACCAGATTTGCACCTACACCTTGTAATGCCCAGATCAACCCCACCAGTGGCGCCTGCAAGCTGCCAAGCACTTGAGCCAGCAGCTCCTTCTTCGGTGGTACCTTGGAAAGCGCGACCACTTGCGCTCTGTCAAAAAACTTGCCATCCAGCAAGCCTCCCTTGGCTACCAATGCCGTCTTTTCCTTGGCAAATTCCGCCACGACCTTCAGTGGGAGGATCGGGTCGTCCTGCGTGGTGATGATTCCGGTCGGCCCGGTTAGGATGTCTATTTTCCCCAACTCGGCATGTTCCAGCGCAATGCGCATCAGAGTGTTCTTCGCAACCTTCAATTCCGCCTTCTTCTCTTTCAACTTGCGCCGAAGTACGCTGATCTCGGCCACTGTCAAGCCTTTGTACTCCACGAAATAGATGGCGGAGGAGGAGCGAAACCTCTGGCTCAGTTCTTCTACAGCTTGTACTTTTTGCGGTTTGGGCATTTCTTCACCCTTTCTGAAACGAATACGGACCTCCTACCAAAGGAAGTCCGATGAAATCTCGAACGCGCCTCGGTAGGATTTAGGCCCTTTGCGGCAACCTACGGTCTGTGGCTGCGGTATTTTTCCGTGATCCGATGCGGTTTGTTTTCCTTCACCCCCTAGGCATTGCTTTTCTTGGTAACACTCGCCATCGCTTTTTGCCAGTCAATCTTTATTCCAGGGCTCATGGTGGCAGCAAGGCTGATGCCGTGCACGAACTGTCCTTTCGCTGCCGGCGGTTTTGCTTTCAACAGTGTGTCGAGGAAAGCATAGAAATTGGCCAGGATATTTTCCTCAGAAAAGGAGAATTTCCCGATCGGTACATGCACTACTCCCAATTTATCCGCGCGGAACTCGATCTTGCCGGCCTTCACTTCCTTCACGGCCTGCTCGATGTTCATGGTGACAGTTCCGGCTTTAGGATTAGGCATCTTGCCACGCAAGATTTTTCCGAGCTTCCCCACCACACTCATCATATCTGGTGCAGCGATGGCCACGTCAAAATCCATCCATCCTGCCTGGATTTGTTTGGCATAATCTTCTCCGCCAACATAATCGGCCCCGGCCCGTTTGGCCTCCTCTTCCTTGTCACCCTTGGCGAAAACCAGCACCTTCACGTTCTTGCCGGTACCAGCCGGTAATACGCAAACAGAACGCACAGACTGGTCGGATTTCTTGGGGTCGATGCCCAGCTCGACGGAGAGCTCCAGGGTTTGATCAAACTTGGCCGGAGGCATTTTCTTCAGAAGAGATACAGCCTCTTCTGCCGGATAGACCTTGTTTTGGTCAATCAGCTTTTGGGCTTCCAAGAATCGTTTTCCGTGCGGCATATCAGACAACCTCGATTCCCATGCTCTTGGCAGTTCCTTCCACCATCCGGATGGCTGAATCCAAGTCGTTGGCGTTTAGATCAGGTAGTTTCATTTGGGCAATCTCCCGAATCTGGGATTGGCTAATCTTACCCACTTTCTTCTTGTTCGGCTCGCCCGAGGCCTTCTCCAACCCTGTGTACTTTTTCAATAACGCGGATACGGGCGGAGTCTTGGTGACGAAGGTGAAAGAGCGATCTTGGTAAACCGTGATCTCCACGGGAATCACCATCCCACCGGAATTGGCGGTTCGCTCATTGAATTCCTTGCAAAATTGCATGATGTTGATGCCGCGCTGACCCAGGGCAGGTCCCACCGGTGGGGCTGGCGTGGCTTTTCCTCCCTGGATTTGCAGCTTGACGATTGCTACAACTTTCTTTGCCAAAGTTCAAACCTCCTATATTTTCTCCACCTGGAGAAAATCCAATTCCACTGGGATCTCACGTCCGAACATGGCAAGTCGGACCTTGATCTTTTCCCGTTCCGGATTCACTTGCTCGACGCGGCCGATGAACCCATCGAAGGGACCTTCGATCACTTTCACATTCTGCCCTACTTCTACCTTGATCTGGGCTTTGGCGTCTTCGATACCAATCCGTTGCAGAACAACCTCGGCCTCCTTCGCGGAAAGAGGCATCGGTTTCCCGCCGGAACCCACGAATCCGATCACGCCCGGTGTTCCTCGCACAACATGCCAGGACTCATCGTCCAAGATCATCTCCACCAGGACATATCCAGGGAATACCCGTTCTGCAATCACTTCCCGCTTACCTTCCTTCAGTCGAAGGCGGTGGTCTACCGGCACCACGATGCGGTAGATTTTGTCGCTCATCCCCATGCTGGCAATCCGACGTTCTAGATTCAGCTTGACCTTATTCTCATAGCCAGAGTAGCAATGCACGACATACCAGCGTTTTTCCAGGGTTTCCATCGATTTACCCATCGAATTCGGTGAACTAGCCGCCCACGAGAAATTTCGTCAGGAAAGCGAAAAGATAGTCCACGGCACCAATGAAGACCGCATAGATAAAGACGAAGACCAGTACCGTGACGGTGGAATTCACGATCGCCTTCCGTGTCGGCCAGGAGACTCGACGCATCTCGTTGCGCACATCGAGCAAGTACCGCCGGATCCACTTGAAGATATTCCGTTCTTTTTTCTTGACGTTCATGGCAGAATTTGGCAGGCCCGGAGGGATTCGAACCCCCAACATCCGGTTTTGGAGACCGGCGCTCTACCAATTAGAGCTACGGGCCTACCGGTTCCTTTCCTAGCGTGTCTCCTTATGCACCGTCCGCTTGCGGCAAAACGGGCAATACTTTTTCATTTCCAACCGAGCAGAATCATTCTGCTTGTTCTTGGCCGATGTATAGTTCCGACGCTTACAGTCGGTGCATTCCAACGTAATAATCACTCTCATATCAATCTCGCAACTCTAGCAAATCCGCTCTTGGCGGTAAAGCTTGCTGATTTTTCACTCGTTGATCTTGGTCACGACGCCCGCACCAATGGTGCGACCACCCTCACGGATGGCGAAGCGCTGACCGTCTTCCATGGCCATGGGGT